>JBIIDQ010000025.1:0-11637 GCA_044238295.1 Vulcanococcus sp. | reverse complement strand
GGGCCAGTGAGTTACGCAACCCACTGGCGCGAGGGCGACTTACTCGGCTGGGCCGAAGCCGAAGACGGCGCTGATCCCTCCCTCGACCGCCCCGACATCCTTCATTCCGCCTTCGCCATCCATCACCTCAGCGACACGCAGAAGCAGGCCTTTCTCAAAGGCGCCCGCCGGCGCATTCAGCCTGACGGCCTGTTCCTCTGGGTGGATGTATTCCGTGACCCCGGGGAAACCCATGAGGCCTACATCACCCGCTACTGCCAAAGGATTTCAAGCTCCTGGCACCCCCTGAACGCCGAACAACAGGAACACGTGATCGCTCACCTCAGCCAGTTCGATCTCCCTGCTGATCGAGCCTCAATCCAGGCAAGCGCCGAGGCGGCTGGTTGGCGTTGGCAGTGGGCCTGGCAGGGCAAACATCGCGCCGAGGCGATGGCGGTGCTGACGCCGCTCTAGCTGTGCTCGCGCAGGAAACTGATCGAGCCCTGGAGCTCTTCGGCGAAGCGATCAATCTCCTCCAACGTGGTGGTGAAGCTGAGGCTGGCTCGCGCTGAAGCGCTTAAACCGTAGTGGCGGTGGAGCGGTTGGGTGCAGTGGTGGCCGCTGCGGATGCAGATACCCGCTGAATCCAACAGAGCCGAAAGGTCGTTGGCATGCACACCCTCCACGTGAAAAGCCGCCAGGGCAGCGCGATCAGGCTGCTGATCCGGTGTGGGGCCAAGGATGCGCAGCCCATCGATGGCTTGCAGCTGTTCAAACAGATGCCGGGTGAGGTGCTGCTCCCAGGTGTGGATGCGCTCCATGCCAATCGATTGCAGGTAGTCGATGGCAGCGCCCATGCCAATCGCCTCGCCGATAGCGGGCGTTCCGGCTTCGAATTTGTGGGGAAGACCGGCCCAGGTGCTGTGGTCCAGGTAAACGTCCTGGATCATTTCGCCGCCTCCCAGAAATGGGGGCATGGCCTCCAGCAACGCCTCGCGGCCCCAGAGAAAGCCCATACCGGTGGGGCCACACAGCTTGTGGGAACTGCCTACTAAGAAATCAGCGCCCAGCTCGCGCACGTTCACCGGCAGGTGCGGCAGGCTCTGGCAGGCATCCACCAGCACCAAGGCACCAGCGGCATGGGCCAGGGCCGCCACCTCGGCGATGGGGTTAAGGCAACCCAGGGTGTTGCTCACCTGCACCAGGCTCACCAACCGGGTGCGCTCGCTGATCTTGCTGCGCAGGTCTTCGAGATCCAGCTCACCACTGTCGGTGAGGCCGGCATGGCGCAGCACGCAACCGGTGCGATCCGCCAGCAACTGCCAGGGCACCAGATTGCTGTGGTGCTCCATCACCGTGAGCAACACCTCATCGCCGGGGCGCAGGTTGGCTTCACCCCAGCTGCGGGCCACGAGGTTGATCGCCTCGCTGGCGTTACGGGTGAACACGATTTCGTTGGGGCTGATCGCACCCACGAAGGCCGCTGCCTTGGCGCGTGCGCCTTCAAAACCCTCGGTTGCGCGGGCGCTCAGCTGGTGGGCGCCGCGATGCACGTTGGCGTTGTCGTGGTCGTAGTAGTGCTGCAACGCCTCAAGCACCTGACGCGGCTTCTGGCTGGTGGCAGCGTGATCGAGATAGATCAGCGGCTGACCCAGGCAGGCGGTCTGCGCGAGCAGCGGGAAATCGGGACGGGTGAGTGCAGCCAGGTTGTCGGGTTGCGCCACCGCTGAGGCGGAAGGAGCGGACAGGGTGGTGGTCATGTCTGAACCTCCAGCAAACGCTCGAGCGGGCACCAGGCACGAGCCGCGGCGGGGAGGTCGCGCAACACCTCCTCACAAAAAGCACGCTGCAAGAGCCCAGCCGCTTGATCGGCATCGATGCCACGGCTCTGCAGATAGAAGAGCTCGTCGGTCTGCAAGCTGCTCACGGTGGCGCCATGGGCACACTTCACATCGTCGGCCACGATCTCAAGCTCGGGCTTGGTGTCGATCCTGGCGCGATCGGAGAGCAACAGGCTGCGGCTCAACTGCGCGGCATTGGTGCGCTGCGCTGCTCGCGGCACCCGCACGGCACCGTTGAACACGCTGCGCCCCTGGCCCGCTGCCACGGCTTTATGGAGCTGATCCAATTGCCCCTCGGGGCCCTTGAACTCCACAAAGCTGTGAGTATCAGCGATCTGCTGGCCGGCCACCACCTGCAGGCCACGCACCACGGTGTTGGCCTCTCCATCCACCTGCACAGCCCGTGGTTCCAGACGCGACAACCCCCAACCAGCTGACACGCTGCAGAGCTTCGCATCGCTTTCGGGCTCCTGTTCCAACGCCACATGGGCCAACACAGCCGCATCGGAGCGGCCCAAGGCCACCAAACCGTGATGGAGACGAGCACCGCGGGCCAGGTGCGCCTCGATCACCAGGCTGTGCAGGCCAGATCCCTGGGCATCCACTAGTTGGGAGAGATCCAGCTGGGCTTTTTCTTCAAGCAGCAGCAACAACCGCAGGGCTTGCAGACCCTCCGCCGCCGCACTGATCAACTCCAAACTCACCTGGCTGCGGCTGGTCACCCGCAAGGCCAACACCCGCTCGGCGGCTGCGTGATTGAGCTCCACCGGCCAATGCTGTTCGCAGCCAGCGGCCGCCAGCGTGTGGCCGAGGCCTTGGGCCACCTCCGCAGGGCTCAGCGCTTGCAAGCCATCCGGGAGCGACTGACCGGCCAAGGCGTCGGCGGTTCCGTTCCATGCGAGCCGAAATGCACCAACCTCAGCCGGAGGGAGGGTTGATACCGCAGGCGCTGCGGGTTGAACCAACGCCAGGCTGGAGAGCAAACCCAAATCGGTGAAGCGCCAGTCTTCCTGCCTCGAAGACGGCAGGGGCAGACGGGCCAGGGCTTCGCGGCCACGTTGCTGCACCTGCTGCAGCTCGCCGTGAGGAGCCGGAAGCCCAGTGAGCCAGCTTTCTAACCAGGCCGATTTGTTGCTGGTCGTTGGTACCGCCAGGCTCGCGCTCATCAGGCCACCTCCGCCGCCAGGGCGGCCAATTCCTGGTCCACCCAGTCGTAGCCGCGTTGCTCGAGCTCCAGGGCTAGCTCCTTACCGCCGGTGCGCAGGATCCGGCCCGCGGCCATCACATGCACGTAGTCGGGGGTGATCGCATCCAGCAAGCGCTGGTAATGGGTGATCAACAAGGTGGCGTTATCAGCGTTAGCCAACTGATTCACACCACCAGCAACGATGCGCAGGGCGTCGATATCAAGGCCGGAATCGGTTTCATCGAGGATCGCCACCAGTGGTTCCAGCAGAGCCATCTGCAGGATCTCGTTGCGCTTTTTCTCGCCGCCACTGAAGCCTTCGTTCACGGAGCGATCAAGGAAGGCGGGGTCCATCTGAACCACCTTCAAGCGCTCGCGCACCAGGTCTTCAAAAGCGAAGGTATCGAGCTCTTCGTGGCCCTGCTCGGTGCGACGGGCGTTGGTGGCTACCCGTAGAAACTCCAGATTGCTCACCCCGGGAATCTCCACGGGGTACTGGAAACCGAGGAAAACGCCGATGCGCGCCCGTTGTTCAGGATCGAGATCCAGGAGGTTGTCACCGCGGTAGCTCACGCTTCCGGAGGTCACGGTGTAAGCGGGGTGGCCTGCCAACACCTTGGAGAGGGTGCTCTTGCCACTGCCGTTGCGGCCCATCACGGCATGGATTTCGCCGGCGCGAATCGTGAGGTTCACACCTTTGAGGATTGCCTTGTCCTCCACCCGGGCATGGAGATCACGGATCTCAAGCAGAACGGGAGCGTCGGGGCGGATCACGGCGTTGGGGTGAAGGAGAAGCGTGGAACGAAAGAAAGAATCGGGCCAGGCAAGTACAGAGTCGCCCGGGCACTGGGACTGCACTCAGCCCACAGAGCCCTCCAGCTTGAGAGCCAACAGCTTGTCGGCTTCAGCGGCGAACTCCATCGGCAGCTGATTGAACACATCGCGGCAGAAACCGCTCACCATCATCGAAACGGCCTCCTCGAAGCCGATACCGCGGCTCTGCAGATAAAACAGCTGATCCTCGGAGATGCGACAGGTGCTCGCTTCGTGTTCAACCGAAGCCTGCGGTTGCTGCGAACGGATGTAGGGATAGGTGTTGGCTGCAGCTTGATCCCCGATCAACATCGAGTCGCACTGGCTGTAGTTGCGTGCACCCACCGCTTTAGGGCCGATCTGCACCAAACCTCGATAGCTGTTCGAGGAGCGACCGGCGCTGATGCCTTTGCTCACAATGGTGGAGCGGCTGCGCGGCCCCACATGAATCATCTTGGTGCCGGTATCCGCCTGTTGTTTGTTGTTGGTGAGCGCAACGGAATAAAACTCGCCGACTGAATCAGCACCCTGCAAGACACAGCTGGGATACTTCCAAGTAATGGCTGAACCAGTTTCGACCTGGGTCCAGCTGATCTTGCTGCGATCGCCGCGGCATTGACCGCGCTTGGTCACGAAGTTGTAAATCCCACCAACACCATGCTCATCGCCGGCATACCAGTTCTGAACCGTTGAATATTTAATCGAAGCATCGTCGAGCGCCACCAGCTCCACCACAGCGGCATGCAGCTGGTTGGTATCAAACATGGGGGCGGTGCATCCTTCGAGATAGCTCACCGAAGCACCCTCTTCCGCCACGATCAGCGTGCGCTCAAACTGGCCCGTATCGCCAGAGTTGATCCGGAAGTAGGTCGACAACTCCATCGGGCACTCAACGCCCTTGGGAATGAACACGAAAGAGCCGTCGCTGAATACAGCTGAATTGAGTGCAGCGAAATAGTTGTCGTTACTCGGAACCACGGTGCCGAGGTAACGCTCGATCAGCTCGTGATGCTCCTTCACAGCCTCACTGATCGAGCAGAAGATCACGCCATGTTCAGCGAGCTTCTCCTTGTAGGTCGTGGCGATCGACACGCTGTCGAACACCGCATCGACCGCCACATTCGAGAGCCGCTTCTGCTCGCTCAAGGGGATACCGAGCTTGTCGAAGGTTTCGAGGAGCTTGGGATCCACCTCATCGAGGCTGGCTTTCTTCTGTTGCTGCTTGGGAGCGGCGTAATAAACGACGTCTTGGTAATCAATGGGCGGATAGCCCAGAGCCGCCCAATCGGGCTCGTTCATCTGCAGCCACTGCCGGTACGCGCGCAAGCGGAAATCCAGCAGAAATGAGGGTTCGTCCTTCTTGCTGGAGATCAGCCGAACCACGTCCTCACTGAGGCCCTTGGCGATCTTTTCGGTTTCGATGTCGGTGACGAAGCCGTACTTATACGGCTGGCTCACCAGATCACCAACGGCCTGTGCGTTGCTCATCGTGTCTTCAACCGGCGCAATGGGCCTTCACTTCTTCGAGCGTGATCGTCTGCTTTTCACCACGGAATGGGTTGTCCTCCGTGAGAAAGAGCATGCAGTGGCACTCCTTCCGCTCACGCATGGGCACACAGGGGCAGTTCCAGAAGGCCTGAGCCACCTCAGCCTGCTTATCTTCGTAGTGGCGACAAGGGCAGAGGGCGCCTCCCAGCTCGTCTTTATGACGGGCCAGACCCTCAAGCACCACAGCAGTGACGCTGGGATCGCTACAGAAGTAGGTGCCGGTGCGCTGCGCGTAGGTTTCGGCAAACTTACGGATCACCTCAAGGCTGTCGCTGGCTTGGGAGTCGGGAGCTGCAGACATGAGCGCAGTGGCGAAGCGGAGAGGAATGCCGACGCAGGCTTGGCAAGCGATTACGAAACAATCACGTTTCGCAAGTCGACCCTAAAGCACGCCAACGGCACCCGGGGGTGGAGGACCATTGTGGCGTGTGGCGGCGCCGCAACATCCACTCGCCACCCGTAGAAGGAGCGTGGCATGGTGTGGTGGTAGAGAGTTGGACATGAGCGCCTCGACGCAGGCACCTACGCGAGAAGCAGCCCTCACCCTGATGTTGCGTCAGGGTCAGGCCACTGCGGCTCAGCTAGCCGAGGCGCTGTCGGTTTCCGTTCAAGTGATGCGCCGCCATTTGCGCTCCCTTGAAGAAGAAGGACTGGTTGAGGCAAGCCCGGCACCAGAAGGCCCGGGGCGTCCCTCGAATCTTTGGCACCTCACCGCCGCCGGTCGACGTCAGTTCCCCAACGGCAGCGAGCACTTCGCCCTGGGGCTTCTCAGCTCAATGGCTTCAAGCCTGCCCACCGAAATGGTGGATCAGCTGCTGAAGCGGCAAGCCTCGGAGAAGGCAGCGGACTATCGCCGCCTCATCGGTGAAGGCAATCTGCAACAGCGTCTAGAGCGATTGGTTGAGCTGCGCCGGCGCGAGGGCTACGTCGCCGAGTTCAGACCCAACCCGGATGGTGATGGCTGGGTCATCAGCGAGTTCCACTGTTCGGTGATGAAGATCGCTGAGCAGTTCCCCTGCGTGTGCGACCAGGAGCTTCAGCTGATCCGCCATACCTTCCCCGATTGCGCGGTGGAGCGGGTGCACTGGCTTCTCGATGGTGGTCACGCCTGCGGTTTCTTGCTCCAGCCGTGCTGAGCGAACAGGACCTCACTGAACTAGAGAGCACCCTGCTGCCGGCTGTCGAGCGGCACCACCTACGTCTGTTGGCCCACAGCCTGCGTTGCCTGCAGCAAGCAGCCGAAACCTCGGATCAATTCCCCGCACAGGAGGGACTCACCGACTGGGCCTTACAGCAGCCGAACCTGGCCGTTGATCCCACCTTCATCCCCGTTCTGGTGGAGCAACTGGGCAAAGCCGCGGTTCAGCTCAAGGCCATCGGCAACGAGTTCAACAAAACCCCGCTCGAGCTAGAGATCAGTGACCTGGTGCGATGGGGCCAAACACAGGCCGATCAACGGCTGGGCAACACCGTCAACGCACCAGCTCTCAACCCACCAGGCAGCTAACCCCCGCCAGAGCGAGCAGGGCCGCCAGCCAACCGCGCCATCCGGGCCGATCCCCTTCGAGATGGGCCAGAGGGATCGCCATCACCGGAGTGGTCGCCATCAGCGCCACCGCCACCTCCCCAGGCAAACGATGTAGGGCTGCCTGCTGCAGCACGATCCCAGCCGTGGTGCCCAGCAGGGTGACTGCCAGCTCCCAAGGCCAGCGCACAGCCGGCAAGCGACGCAGCAATGGCAGCAGCACCAAGGCTGCCGCCAGCAGACACACCAGGGCCGACCGAAAGGATCTAAGCCGTCGATGCGCAGGGCAGCCCGGGAGAGCAGGGCACCGGTGGTGCCGCAAAGCAAGGCAGCCAAGGCCATCACTAGGCCTTGAAGTTCCCCACCGTCGGCCCGTCCAGCCTCCGGTCGCTGCCAAGCCACCAGGAGAAGCGCGACCGTGATCAACGCCAGCCCGAACCACTGCCCAGCCGCCGGAAGTTCGGCCAACCCAAAGGCCCCACCAAGAGCTGCCACGGCCGGACCAGCGGCATCAATGGTGAGGATGCGGCGCGTGCCCAAACGCCGGAGGGCCGCGGAATAAAAGCTGTCGCCGGCGGCGATACCCACCACCCCGCTGAGGGCGAGTAGCAGGAGGGAGCCTGGGTCTCCAAACCCACCGCGACCCAACACCAGCGGCAGCAGAACCGCCACGGCGAGCAGATTTTTGAACAAATTGAGCTCAGCAGCGCTCAGCGATGTGGGCAGTCGCCGCCAAAGCGGCCAGGACGCCGATCAGCACAACAACGAACTGCGCCCAGAAGGGGGTGTCGGCTTGCGATCATCGCTGCAGCTGCCGCGCCGCTGTGAGCCTCGCGATCGACAACGCCCTCAGCTTTTTTCAGCTGAGTTGCGGCCGCTGGCGCTCGCAGCGGAGCGTGCATCACCTGCTGCATCGGCGTGCCGAGGCAGGAGGCTCGCTGATCGTTGTTGAGGAACTGGCCTCGAGTGAACAACGCCTCCAGGAACTCGCCCAACTGCATGGCCAAGACCCGGCAGGGCTGGTCGGCGGGTGCTGGGTGCGTTGGAGCGCATCGATGGCCTGGGACAAAGCCGGCGAAGACCACACCGGCGAAAGCGTGATCGGCCTGATCCCTACCGATGAACAGGGCCGCGAAGGCATCCTGCTGCGAGATCTGGGCTACGCGGAAAAAGCTCCCGCCAGCTCCCGCTTCTTCATGGATGAGCGCGATGGCCTTCTGCTCAGCACCGACTACGAAACGATGAGCGTGTGGGAGCGCTTCGCTTTCGCCGGCCCCAACGTGCGGGTGCGCAGCAGCACCGTGGAGGGCCTCTCGAACAACGCCTCCTTCTGCATCGAAACCCGCTGCGATGACAGCCAGCAGCAGCGGCCCACCGCCACAGCGCAATCAGCCTCGGACGAGACAACCCAGCCGGCCCTGTCGCTGCTGGGCTGGTGAGCGTTGCCGGTCGCGAACGTTACGGACTGTGAGCCCTGACCAAGGCCGCCCAGTGGAGTCCTGACTGCACTTCTACGATCAGCCACGACGGATGCCGAAGTTCGAGTGGCCCTTCCCCTCCTGAAGTACGCGCCCACAACGCAAAACTCGCGTGTGGATCCCCTTCGCGTGGGCTCAGACGAGGATCCCAAAGCCGCGTCCATGGACAAGGCGATGGATCGCGAAGATCAGAACTTCGTGATTGAAGCGGCTTACCGCCAGATCTTTTTCCATGCCTTCAAGGTCGATCGCGACCGCACCCTGGAGTCCCAGCTGCGCAACGGTCAGATCACCGTGCGGGACTTCATCCGCTCGCTCTGCCTGTCGGACACGTTCAACCGCAGCTTCTACACCCTCAACAGCAACTACAAGGTGGCCCGCCACCTGGTTGAGAAACTGTTGGGCCGCCAGACCCACGGCAAGTCCGAGGAGATCGCCTGGTCAGCCGTGCTGATGACTCGCGGTGTCAAAGGAATGGTTGACGACATCCTCGACAGCGAGGAGTACCTGAACGCCTTCGGCTACGACACCGTGCCTTATCACCGCAACCGTGTGGTGGGCAGCCGAGACCTGGGCGAAACCCCCTTCAACATCACCAGCCCACGCTACGACGCCTACTACCGCGGCATCCTGGGCTTCCCCCAGATCGTCTACACCGGCACGGCTCGCAAGCTGCCCGAGCGCTCCCTTCAACGCCGTGGTGGCTACCCACAGGACTACATGTCCTGGGTTCGCACCCTGCCTGCTCTGCGCGGCTCCAACGCAGCCGGCAGTGCCGATATCGATTACCTCTCCAAGGTTCCTTATCGCAGCCTGGGCCGCTGAGCTCCGGCTGATCGACAACGCCAGCGGCGGGGAAACCCGCCGCTTTTTTTGTTCTTGATCCCGAGCCGGAGCTGGTCTTGGGATGCTGACTGCCTGGGCTCAGATCGGGCAGGACCTGTGAGAGTTGATCAGACTGATCCCGAACAGAATCCGGAGGAGCTGTGAGTCAGACCCTGTCATCGCTGGCCCGGATGACCTTGCGCCAACTGCGCCAGGTGGCGAGCGAACTGGGCGTGAGCCTCTACAGCCGCAAAACCAAAGATGAATTGGTGAGCGCGATCGGCGAACGCCAAGCTGATCTCACCAGCCTCGAGCAGGAGCACGCACCAAACCGGCAGCTCGACGAGACCCGGGTGGTGTTTCTTCCGCGCGATCCCCAGTGGGCCTATGTGTTCTGGGAGATCTGCGAACGCGACCGCCAGCAGGCGTTCAAGGCGGGGGCCAGCCAGCTTTGCCTACGTGTCGCGGATGTCACGGGCATGAACAACGGCGGCAGCCATCCACACACCCTCCAGGAGGTGCCGGTGGATAGCCATGCCACTGAGTGGTACCTACCTGTTCCGCTGAGCGATCGCGACTATCGCGTGGAACTCGGCTATCGCGTCAGCGGTGGCGGCTGGATTTCTCTGGCATTCTCCTCAGTGGCGCGTGTGCCAGCACTGCATCCCAGTGAGCAAATCCTCGATCAATTTGTGCCGTTCTCGCTCGACACCCCTCCCACCACCATCACCCCACAGACGCTCCCCACCACCGACAACGGCCTGCATGAGCGCCTCTACCAAACCGCCACGCTCGGCACACGCCGCCTGGGCCGCGGCTCCGAGGCATTCCACGAACTCGACCAGGGCAGCGGAGCCGGCCTGAATGCTTCCGGGGCAGGGGTCTGGGCTAGCGGTCGCAGCGAATCGGGCTCCGGCGTTGTATCACCTCGTCAGCGCTCTTTCTGGCTGGTTGCTGATGCCGAACTAATCGTTTATGGCGCAACTGACCCCTCCGCCAAGCTCAGCATCGGCGGCGAGGACGTTCCCCTCTCTAGCGATGGCACCTTCCGCATCCAGGTGCCATTCCGCGACGGTCAACAGGTGTACGCGATCGAAGCGATCGCAGCTGATGGTGAACAGAAGCGGAACATCACACTCGATTTCGAGCGCACCACACCCGAAGACAACAGCAATCCCAGCGATCAAGCTGTGGCTGAATGGTTCTGAGGCCCCTGCGATGAAAGCCCTTGTGGCCCTCACGCCGATCACGGGCGCCGTTGTGCTCCCGTTAGTCGTCACGCTGCTGATGGTGAAGGTCAACATCGGCACCGGCGTGCTCACAGCCGTTGTGGCGAGCAGTCTTTGGTTTGTAGCGATGCTGCGCACCTCTGAACTGCCTGAACACGGCTGAGGCCCAAACCAGCGGGGAATGCTCCTGACAGCAGAGGGGTTGCGCCGTGATCCATTCCCCACGCCGATGGGGCGGCTTGAGCCTGATCGCTTTAGCCCTGATCCAGGGTTGCGGCATCCAGCCTGGCCAGGTGCTCGGATCACGTCCTCAGCCACTGCCGATGCCTCCCGGGATTGCCGTTGCGTTCAACCACCGCAGCGATCACCACTACCGCAGTCCAATCCACGCACGAGAGCGCAATGGTGATGACCTTGAAGCGCTGCTGATCAACGCGATCAAGGGCGCCAAGAGAGACATTCTGGTGGCCGTGCAGGAGTTGTCCCTACCGAAAATCGCCGAAGCCCTGGTGTTGCAACATCACCGTGGCATCAGCGTGAAGGTGGTGCTGGAAAACAGCTACAGCAGCCCATGGAGCACCGAGCACGAGGCGGGGCTCAACAGCCATCAACGCCAACGCCGCCTATTGCTGATGGCTCTAGCCGACAGCAACCACGATGGCCAACTGACCCTTGAGGAGCAGCGCCGCGGTGATGCCGTGGCCATCCTCCAGGCCGCTGGGGTCCCACTGCTGGATGACACCGCCGATGGGAGCAAGGGCAGCGCTCTGATGCACTCGAAATATGTGGTGATCGACGGCAGGGTGGTGATCACAGGCTCAACAAACTTCACCGCCTCCTGCATCCATGGCGATACAGGGGATCGCAGCACGCGCGGCAATGTGAATCACCTGCTACGGCTCGAGAGTGCTGAGCTGGCGGAACACTTCGTCAGAGATTTCAACCAGATGTGGGGGGATGGGCCTGGCGGTGCAAACAACAGCCGCTTTGGCCTGGCCAAACAGTCGGGTCCTGCCGTGCGGGTGATGGTTGGCCAAACACCAATTGAGGTGCTGTTTGCGCCCCACAGACGCAACGACCCGCATCACGGCCTAAAGCTGATAGCGAACACTCTCGCCGCAGCAAGAGCGCGCATTGATCTGGCGCTGTTTGTATTTTCAGCCCAATCACTCACCGATGTGCTCGCAGATCTGAACGCCCGCGGCGTTCGTTT
>JBIIDQ010000254.1:0-3267 GCA_044238295.1 Vulcanococcus sp. | reverse complement strand
TCGAGGGGCTCCTCCACCGTGAGGAAGGTCTCGCTGGCGGCCACGAAGTGGTACTGGGTCATGAACTGGTGCTGCCGAACAGGGGTTCCCGGCGGGGATTCTGAACTAAAGCCTTCATCTGCCGCACCGCCTCCTCCAGGCCCACCGCCAGGGCGCGGGCCACGATCGTGTGGCCGATGTTGAGCTCCTCCATCCCCTCGATCGCCGCCACCGGTTCCACGTTTTGATACGTGAGGCCGTGGCCGGCGTTCACGCGCAGGCCAAGGCTGCGGGCGATGAAGCTGCCTTCGGTGAGGCGGGCCAGCTCCAACGGCTGCTGCTGCCAATCGGCTTCGGCGTAGGTGCCGGTGTGCAGCTCCACCCAGCGGGCGCCCGTGGCACGGCAGGCCTCGAGCTGGCAGGTTTCGGCATCCACAAACAGGCTCACGCCGATGCCGGATTCCTGCAGGCGGCCCACCAGGCCCTTGAGCGGCTCGAGCTGGCCGGCCACATCCAGGCCGCCCTCGGTGGTCACCTCCTCGCGCTTCTCCGGCACCAGGGTCACCATGTCGGGTCGGATGCGCAGGGCGATCGCCTCCATCTCAGCGGTGGCGGCCATTTCCAGGTTGAGGCGGCTGCGCACGGTCTGGCGCAGGAGCTCCACGTCGCGGTCTTGGATGTGGCGGCGGTCTTCGCGCAGGTGCACGGTGATGCCATCGGCGCCGCCCAGCTCCGCTAAGAGCGCGTAGCTCACCGGATCGGGCTCCACGGTGCGGCGGGCCTGGCGCACGTTGGCGATGTGATCGATGTTCACGCCAAGGCTGGCCATGGCATCGGGAGCGTCTGGCCGGATCCTATGGATTGGGCTGCGGCTTATGGATGGGGCAGGGGCCGTAGCGGCCGCAGGGGGAAGTGCCCGCCGCTGGTGTTGAGCCCCCCCATGCGGCTCTTACGTTGGATCTCGAGGGTTGGCCGATCAGGCGACAAGAGGGTGGCGACGGCTTCCAGCCAGCTGAACAAGCGTGAGCAGAGCCTCTGCAACGGCATCAGCCCCTGGCTGTCGCCGCTGGCGATGGTGGTCACCCAAGACCTTGCCCTCAAGGGTTTCTTTCGCAGGCTCCACGTGCTCGGCAGCGAGCATCTGCCCCTGAGCGGGCCGGTGCTGATGGCTCCCACCCATCGGGCCCGCTGGGATGCGCTGATGCTTCCTTATGCAGCTGGGCGGCGGGTCAGCGGCCGTGATTGCCGCTTCATGGTCACCCTCGATGAAATGAAGGGTCTGCAGGGCTGGTTTCTGCATCGGCTCGGCTGTTTCCCTGTGAATCAGCTCAAGCCCCAGACCGCCAGCCTGCGCTTCGCGGTGGATCTGCTGGAGGCTGGCGAGCAGCTGGTGGTGTTCCCAGAGGGCCGGATCATGCGCGAGCGCGGTCCCATCCGCTTGATGCAGGGACTGTCACGGTTGGCCCTGCTCGCCTCGGCCCATGGCCTCTCGGTGCCGGTGCTCCCGATCGGCATTGCCTATGGCCGGGCGATTCCCCGTTTCGGTGATCGCGCTGCGCTGGCCTTTGGGCCGCCTCTGCGCGTGGAGGGCCACGGCCGGGAGGCGGCGCGGCGCTTTAGTGAGCAGTTGGCGGCGGCCATGGCGGCTGCTGAAGCGCAGGCCCTTGAGGCGGTTGGCCGCAGTGCCGCGGAAGGTGGCTTTGCATCGCCCGTAGAGTTTTCCAACGTCTGACATGGTTGCCGTGCGCCGGCCGATCGCCGCTTTTGCCCTCAGCGCCTTGGCGTTGGTGACACCGTCCCTGGCGCAGCTGCCGGCTCGGGCCCAGCAGGAGCCCATGAAAGTGCTCGAGTCGCCGAGCTCTGGCCTCAACTTGGCGGCGGTGCAGGCCAAGGTGGCCCAAGGAGATGCGGCTGCGGCTGCCGGCAAGCTCAGCCAGGCCAAAGCCGACTACGACCAGGCACTGGAAGCCGCCACCTATTTGGTGAGCGCCTACCGCAATCTCTCCGGTGCTTTCCGCGGCTTGGATGCCCGGATTCCCCGCGAAATGGATCAGAAAGGTCGTGAGGCCACGGAGCTCCAGGCCAACATTGAGTTGCGCCTGGCGGCGCTGCTGCGTCGCATGAATCAGCCCCAGGTGGCTGTGCCCTTGTTGGTGCGGGTGGTGCAGCGTATGTCGCCTTCCAGCCCCCAAGGCCAGAAGGCCTATCAGAGCCTTCTGGAACTGGGCTTTGTGGGCACCCCCTACACCGCAGCCGGCGCTACTCCGCCAGCCCAGTGATCGCGGCGCTTACATTCCCTGCTCAGCCTGCTCCCCGACGCTTCTAGCGATGGTCCATCCCGACCAGGTGAGAGCTGCCATCACCCAGGCCCTGCCGGATGCCCGTGTTGAGGTGGAAGACCTCACCGGCGGCGGCGATCACCTGCAGGTGACGGTGGTTTCCACCGCCTTCGACGGCCTGAGCCGCGTGAAGCAACACCAGCTTGTGTACGGCGCCCTGCGCAGCGAACTAGCCAGTGAGGCTATTCACGCCTTGGCCCTTCAGACCTCCACTCCCACCGCCTGATCCATGGACCCCTCCACACAGCAACGCATCGAACAGCTGATCGGCAGCAGCCCGGTGTTCGTGTTCATGAAGGGCAGCAAGTTGATGCCCCAGTGCGGCTTCAGCAACAACGTGGTGCAAATCCTCAACGCCCTGGCGGTGCCGTTTGAAACCTTCGACGTGCTCTCCGACGCGGAGGTGCGTCAGGGCATCAAGGAATTTTCGGATTGGCCCACCATTCCCCAGGTGTATGTGAACGGGGAGTTCATGGGCGGATCAGACATCCTGATCGAGATGTACAACTCCGGCGAACTGCGCGAAAAGCTCGCTGTTGCTCTGGCCTGAGCCTGTGGGGCCGGATTAATTCCGGCCCGTTTCGTAGAGGGTGCTCATGTCATCGCCGGGGCCGATGAAGCTGGAGGGATCCATGATCCAGCGGTCCACCAGCTCCTCGAGGCGCCGTTGGGTGAGCGCATCGAGTACGGCGGTTTTGCGCAGGGCGTGCAGGTAGCCGTCGGCGTAGAGCCTCAGCTCGGCAGGGCTGTGATAGCGACTGGCCAGCGATTGGCAGGCGTCACACAGCGACTGGAAGTGGCGGATCGCGTCGGGGTGTTGCAGAGCGGTCATGGCAGGACCGGAGGGGACAGCTGGCAAGGCATCGCCTGATACCACTCTGGCCACGGAAACAGAGATAGCGTAGGCAGAACCTTGGAGACGCAGGTGGATTCCTCCGCTGACAGCTCC
>JBIIDQ010000253.1:0-3284 GCA_044238295.1 Vulcanococcus sp. | reverse complement strand
CGCTGGCGATCAGCCACCACTGGCCCTGCTCCAAGGCCAGCTCCTCAGTGCCGGGGTTGCGCCCAAGACGCCGCACCAGGATCTCTCCGCCCTGCTGGCGGCCCAGCAGCGTGAGGGTGTGCTCGTTGAGATCGGGGTTGCTGGCAGTGATCAGCAGTGTGGTGGGTTCGTTCCCCACGCTTTGGCGCACGCTGCCCATCGCCTCCACCACGCTTGAGGGCGGCTGGCGCTCCAGCTGAGCGAGGCTCGCGTTCGCATTGAGCCCGGCAGCACTGGCGAGCCCCAGGGCCAGTGCTCCTCCTGCCCAGCGGTGATTGCGGTGCTGAGCCATCCAGCAGCCCAGGGCCCACCAGCCGCGCGTGAGCAACAGCACGAGCAGCGGCAGCACCGGTGCGATGTAGCGCTCATCTTTGTTGGGGCTCAGGCTGGTGCAGAGCCAGCCACTCACAGCTGCACCGAGCAGCCAGGCCCAGCCGGCGGGCCAGCTCTGGCGCCAGCGGCCGCGGTGTTGCCACCCCAGCAGGGCCAGGCCCGCTAGCCCCGCCGCCAGCGTGGCGGCACCCAGCTGCTGGCTCCAGAGCCGCGGATACCAGATCAGGCTGCGGGGATCGAGGCTGCCTGGATCGCCCTCATCGGCTCCGGAGCTGATCACGGCCCGTTCCGTGCCGCCCAGGGTGGAGATCCAGTTGTGATGCAGCCAGGGCAGCAGCAGCGCCAACACCAGTGCCAGGGCGGCCCACGCCTGCCAGCGCCTGCGGGGCTGCGCCTGGGCCTGGCCAAAGCTCCACAGCGCCGGAAGGGCCAGCACCAGCAGTGCGCTCTGCTTGATCAACAGCGCCGCGGCAATCGCGGCCCCAGCGGCTAGGGCCTGGCTCCAACGGCCGCCGTGCTGCGGGCGCTGCCAGCGCCAGAGCAGCCAGAGGGCCAGGCTGCAGCTGGCGGTGAGGGGTATGTCGAGGGTGAAATCCACCCGCAGCCCGGCCAAGGCTGGAGCCAGGGCTGCAAGCCCTGCCGCCAACAGTCCGAAGCCAGGCGTGAGCAGCTGCCGGCCCCAGAGGGCCACCACTAAAAGCAAGAGTCCATGCCAGAGGCTGAGGGCCCAGCTGGCGGCGTCGGCGTCCTCGCCGGCGACGGCCATCACCGTGCCACTCACGAACGACGACAGCGGTGGAATCTTGGGGGAGAGATCCAACAGGCCCTGCCATCCAGGCCAGCTCCCGTTCTCCAACAGTCCAAGAGCGCGGCCGTGATCGATGGCGCTGTTGAGGTAGTCGGCCTGATCCCAGGCCGGTAGGCGTTGATCGGCCAGCAGCCAGGTGCGGTCAACCGCAGTGGCCAGCAGCCAGATCCCTAGCAACGCCAACCACCACAGCCAGGGCGATCGCTTCAACACAGGCTGCTGACAACCAATCAGAGAAGAAAGTCTGGGCGACGACCGCCTCCTGACCTCCGGGTATGGCGCACTACATGCCATTGCGGTTTGTGGCACAGGTTCACTGTGCTGGCTCGGGCAGGGCCTGCAGGATGGCCACACGGCGCGTTGCGCCCAATTCCTCTTTTGGTGTGAGGACCATGAAACTGTTCCAGAAGCTTCTTCTGGCACCTGCTGCCCTGGGCCTGATGGCTCCTGTGGCTGCATCTGCCGCTGATCTCAACATCGCTGGCGTCAGCCAGTACGGCTCTGAGGAGCAGGTGACTTCGATCACCCAGTTCTCCGATGTGAAGCCCACCGACTGGGCTTACCAGGCACTGAGCAACCTGATCGAGCGTTACGGCTGCGTCGCTGGCTATCCCAACGGCACCTACCGCGGTGAGCGTGCGATGACCCGCTATGAAGCGGCCGCTCTGCTCAACGCTTGCCTCGACCGGATCACTGAAGTGACCGACGAGCTGAAGCGCCTGATGAAGGAGTTCGAAAAGGAACTCGCCGTTCTGAAGGGTCGCGTGGATGGCCTCGAGGCCAAAGTGGGTGAGCTGGAAGCCACCCAATTCTCCACCACCACCAAGCTGAAAGGTATTGCCACCTTCGTGCTGGGTGCTAACAGCTTCGGCGGCAGCAGCGACGCTGCTAGGAGAGAGGCTCAGGGTCGTGAAGGTGCAACCGCCTTCGCTTACGACGTTCGCCTGAACTTCGACACCAGCTTCACCGGTAAGGACCTGCTGCGCACCACCCTGCGCGCCGGTAACTTCGCTGATTCCCCCTGGGGCGGCGCTGGCACTGTGGGCCCTAACGGCGCCAACCTGGGCCTGAACGCTCTTGAAGTTGCCTTCCAGGAAAACTGCGGCACCGGCACTGATTGCGGCGACGTGGTTGCCATCAACCGCCTCTTCTATCAGTTCCCCGTTGGCGACAAAGTCACCGTGACCTTCGGTGGCAAAGTCCGTCAGGACGACATGCTGGCCATGTGGCCCAGCGTGTACCCCGCTGACACCGTTCTTGACGTCTTCACCTACGCCGGTGCTCCCGGTACCTACAGCCTGAACCTGGGCGCTGGTGCTGGTATCTGGTACGAAGACAACGGCTGGAGCTTCAGCCTTAACTACGTTGCCGCTAACGGCGACGGCGGTTCACCTGGCACCACCCCTGAGTGCGCCACCGGCAATGCCACCAACTGCGGTGGTATCGGCACTGAGGCCTCCCAGGAGACCTTCACCGCCCAGATCGGCTACGCAGCCTCCAACTGGGGTGCTGCTGTGGCTTACAACTACGGCAATGGCGTGGGTCCTGCTTCAGGTACTCCTGTCGCTGTGCTCCTCGGTCTTGCCTCCGGCAGCAACAACTCTGTTGCAGTTAGCGCCTATTGGCAGCCTTCTAAGAGCGGCTTTATGCCCTCCATCAGTGCTGGCTGGGGCATCACTGGTTACAGCACCGACGATGACGCCTTCAACTTCGATGGCGCTACCTCCAATAGCTGGTACGTCGGTCTCCAGTGGGATGACGCCTTCATCAAGGGCAATGCCCTCGGTATGGCTCTTGGCCAGCCCACATTTCTGACCAATTGCGGCAGCCTTGGCAACGGCAACGTCTGCGGTGATTCACCCAAGGACGGCAACTGGGCATGGGAATGGTGGTACAAGTTCCAAGTCACCGACAACATCAGCGTGACCCCCGCTCTGTACTACCTGTCCAACCCCCTGGGTCACCTGGGTTGGATCAGCAACGACCGTCAGAACGACAGCGCTCCTCTGACCAACTTCGGTGGCATCATCAAGACCACCTTCAAGTTCTGATCTCTTGATCTGAACCGGAGCTCATTCCTCACACACCTCGAGCTCCACTTCTC
>JBIIDQ010000252.1:0-3296 GCA_044238295.1 Vulcanococcus sp. | reverse complement strand
GCCAGCCAGCCGGAGTAGTTGGAGAAGCGGGCGCCATGGAAGAAGGCACCGCTCAGCCAAATGAAGATGACGGCCAGGTGTCCGAAGTGGGCCGAAAAGATCTTCCGGCTGACCTCTTCGAGATCACTGGTGTGGCTGTCGAAGTCGTGAGCGTTGGCGTGGAGGTTCCAAACCCACGTGGTGGTTTTGGGACCTTTGGCGAGGCTGCGATCGAAATGGCCGGGCTTGCCGAACAGTTCGAAGGTGGCCGGGTTGTTCACCCGGTCGACCTGGGCTTTCGCCGTTTTCCCACGCTCTGGTGGGCTGATGGTCATCGAGACGTTCCTCGAGGGACGGGATCGAGGTGGAGGTCCACCCTTCCGGTCTGCAGCGCCGGGCAAGCCGGCAGGAGCTGACCAGTGGAGCCACGGGAGCCGCGACAAAGCCGCATTCACCCATGGGCGCCAGGCAGAACAGAAGGCACAGCCGAAGCCGAAACCCCTTTTCGTGACTGGAGCTTGGGCCCCAAAAAGGGGACCGCTGGCGGAAGTATAAAAGTGAATTCCAAGCCCTTTGGCCCGTCAGTTACAAAGGTTCAATCCGGAGCCGCGCCAGTCAGGGACTGAGCTCTCGCGGGAGCAAGCCAACAGCGAAAAATTGCGAGTTTGCGGGGTTTTAATACTTACGCGGCGGCAATTAGTGCAACGTTCTTAATAGCAATCATCACTTGCAGGGGTTGTTGTTGTGCGCAACGCTGCAGAATGTGGTGATCAGCTCCACACGAGCATTAGGAGGAAACGGCATGCTGGCGGCACCGCGGCGGGCTTTCGTGGCCCTGGTGCTGGTGGTTCTCACTCTGGTGAGTGGGGGCTGCGTCAGCAAAACGAGGCCATCCGTCGCCTCTGGCGCTAGAGCAAACCTGGCCGCCACTTCACCCTCAGGCGCCCTTCAAGAAGTGGCGCCGCCCGGTGCGGTGCAACAGCTCAATGAACGACTCAACGAACGGGCACCCCAGGTGCGCGTTCTGGCTCCAGCCGACAACGCCCTCCTCCCCGCAGGCGCTTGGACGCTTGAGCTACAGGTGAGCGACTGGCCCCTGGCCGATGCCGGCGACTTGGGCCTGGGTCCGCATGTGGTGGTGCAACTTGACGACCAGGAGCCACTGCGCATCAGCACCCGTGAAGCAGCCGCCAAGATCGCCATGCCCGATCTGCGGCCAGGCAGCCATCGGGTCACCGTGTATGCGGCCAGGCCCTGGGGCGAAGCCGTCAAGGCACCTGGCGCCAGCGCCCAGATCCGCATCAACCGTGTGGCACGCAACGCCGCGGAACTTCCCAGCAACGGCAGCGCTCAACTGATTGCCGCCAGCCCCGATGCTCTGCAACAGGTCGAGCCGGTGCTGGTGGACTGGCTGCTGCTGGATGCGCCTCTGCAGAACCTGCGTGGTGATGACGCCCGCTGGCGCCTGCGGATCAGCGTGAATGGCGACAGCTTCCTGGTAGACCGCCAGACACCCCTGTGGTTGAAAGGATTCAAGCGAGGCAGCAATGCCGTACAGCTGGAACTGCTGGATGGCCGCGGTGACCCGCTGAACCCACCGTTCAACAGCGTGGTGCGCGAGGTGGTGATCGGCTCCGGCAGCAGACCGGCCTGGTTGAAGCCCAGTCTTTCGACAGCAGAGCTCGCGCGGCTGGCCGGCGAGCAGCCCGCCACGGAACCCCTCAGTGCAATAGAGGCTGCGCCTGTTACTGCCCCTGCAGCCGAGCCTCCTGCAGCACCTGTGCCAGCCCTGGAACCCGAAGCCGCACCTGAGCAGGCTGCGAATCCTGAACCGGAACCCAACCCAACAGCTCCGATCGACTCGCCAACAGCATCTGAGGACAACCCCACTTCTGATACGGCAGCCGTTGTGGCAGCCCCGATCGCAGCGGCATCTGAACCGGAAGACAACCTCCCTCCTGTGGCTGAACCCGCTGAAGAGCCGCCAAAAGCTGAAACCACTCCGGCCCAGTCAGCACCGATCGCCGCAGCCGAACCCGGCGAGCGGCTCGCCCCCCAGAGCCGACTCAGCGGATCGGCACGTGAGCAGGTGAATGCCGATGGATCACTGCAACAGCCGCCCTCTCGAGGTCCCCTGGCTGGGCTGCGGGAGAAGCTGGGTGGATGAGTGAACGCCTGAGCTGGGGTTTTGCCCTCAGTACTGCATCCCTGGCTGTGTTGCGTCAGCTGCTGGAGCGGGGACTGATCGATCGGATCGCCAGTCCGGCTAATGGGGAGAGCTGGCAAGCCGGTGATCTGCGCCGCCTGCTTGAGAGCGAATGGACGCGTAGCCGCGCCTTCGTGGCGGTAGGAGCCTGCGGTGCGATCACACGTTTGATTGCACCGCTGTTGAGCGATAAACACCTCGATCCCGCGGTGGTGGTGGTGGATGCTCAGGGACGCCATGCGATCCCGCTGCTGGGGGGGCACGCCGCCGGCGCCGACCAGCTCGCAATGGCGGTGGCGGCCCTCTTGGGCGGTGAAGCGGTGCTCACCGGTGGATCCGCCAGCAGCGGCCGCCTTGCCCTCGACAGCTTCGGCTCTGCCTGGGGCTGGCGCCGCGGCCCAGGCGACTGGGATCAACTCATGAAAAGCGCTGCCCGCGGTGAACCCATCGAGCTTGAGCATCAAGCGGGTAACCCACGCTGGCAACAGCTGGAGGGCTTGCCCAGCCCCAGCGCCGGCGGATCCCGCCTCAGCGTTGGCGTGGAACGCAGCGATCACTGCCGCTGGCATCCACCGGGCCTTTGGGTGGGAATGGGCTGCGAACGAGGCACCAGCCACGCGCTACTGCAGCGCACTCTCCAGCGAGGGCTCGCGGCGGCAGGGCTAGCAATGGAGGCCGTGGCTGGCCTGGCCACGGCCGATCGCAAAGCCGATGAACCAGCCCTGTTGCAACTGGCCCAGGAGCACGGCTGGCCCCTGCGCTGTTTCAACAGCGCGGAGCTGAGTGCCGTGGCTGTTCCCAACCCCTCGGCGGTGGTGGAGGCGGAACTGGGCACCGCCAGCGTGGCCGAAGCCGCTGCGCTGCTGGCCTGCGGGCCCGGGGCGAGCCTGCGGGTAGAGAAACAGATCGAACGGGCGGCCAACGGTGAGCAGGGCGCGGCCACCATCGCCATCGCGCAAGCCGCCCAACAATGGGCCCCCCAACGCGGCACCCTGCACCTGATTGGCAGCGGCCCCGGCAGCCTGGCGCTGCTCACGCCCGATGCACGGGCGGCCCTGGCGGAGAGCAGTGCGTGGGTAGGCTATGGCCTGTATCTGGATCTGCTCGAGCC
>JBIIDQ010000251.1:0-3300 GCA_044238295.1 Vulcanococcus sp. | reverse complement strand
GACCACTCACCTGCTCCACCAGTTCGGCGGCATTCACGCTGCGGCCTAGGGGATACACCCGCTGCTGCAGCCAAGCCCCCAGCTCGGCATCGCCATCTGCCTCGAGCAGGGTTTCGATTGGGCCCAGTTCGGCTTCGAGGGTTTCGCTGAGCTGGGCGCTGATCAGATGGCCAACGGCATAGGAGGGGAAGTAGCCGAATAAGCCCTCGCTCCAGTGCACGTCCTGTAGGCAGCCCTCGGCATCGTTCGCCGGCGTTGCGCCCAGAAGCTCCTGCATGCCTCGGTTCCAGGCTTCGGGCAGCTCTGCTACGGGCATCTCGCCTTCCACAAGCGCCAGCTCTAGTTCGTAGCGCAGCAGCACATGCAGGCCGTAGCTCACCTCATCGGCTTCCACCCGGGTGAGCCCAGCGCGGATCGGGTTCAGGTCGCGCCAGAAGGCCTGCGCATCGCCCCACACATCCCGCCCCAGGGCGCTGCGGAAGCGGGGGTGCCAGCGTTGCGCCATGGTCTGGCTCCGGCCAAGACGGTTTTCGTAGAAGAGGCTCTGGCTCTCATGCACCGCCATCGAGGTGGCTTCCCCCAAGGGCCAGGGAAACCAGTGCTCACCCGTGCGCGGCAAGCCTTGTTCATAAAGGCTGTGGCCCCATTCGTGGGCGGTGGCCAGAAAGGCTGAGAAGGGTTGTCCCGCCACCACCCGGGTGGTGATGCGGAAGTCGTTGGGGCCGAGGGTGCAGGAGAAGGGATGGGGTGAGCGGGCGCGCAGGCAGCGCGTTGGGTTGAAGCCCCAGCCTTCGAGCAACTCGCTGCAGAGTTGCTCCTGCTGCGCTTCGCTCAGATCCCAGGGCTCGGCGCTGCCCGCCGGGAGGCTCCGGGCCTGCTCCAGCAACGGCGGCAGCAGCTCCTGCAGAGGCAGCAGCCATTGCGCCAGCTGCTGTTTGCTGATGTCGGGCTCAAACGGTTGAGCCAGGATCTCCCAAGGGCTGCGGGGGCTGCCATCGGCCTGGGCCTCAACGGGCGCCAGCTGCTGTGCCTGCTCCAGCCGCAGCTCGATCAGCCGCTGCAGGGCTGGGGCGAACAGCGAAAAATCGTTGCGCTGCTTGGCCTCTTGCCAGCGGCTGTAGCCCTCTGCCTGGGCCTGGGCGATGGCTCCCACCAAGGCAGGATCCAGGCGGCTCTGACGTGCCAGTTCCTGTTTCAACAACCGCAGATTGTGCCGCTGTTCGGCGGGCGCATCGCTGGCCAGTACCTGCTCGGCCCCAGCCAAAAGCTCCTGATAGGCCTCGCTGGTTTGCCGCTCATGCAAGTGCTGTGCCAGGAGGGCCAGCTGTTCGCCGCGCCAGCTGGCCGCCGCCGCTGGCATGGACGTGTTCTGATCGAAATAGAGGGTGCTGTGGATGCCGCCGATCAGCTGGGTGGTGTGCAGGTGCTGGCGTAAACGGCTCCAGCTGGAGGAAGTGGCGCTCATCAGGTCCAGTGCAGCTCCATGCGGATGGCGCCTTCCAAGCTGCGTTTCACCGGGCACTGCTCACCAGCGCGCTGTAGCACAGCGCGCTGGTGAGCATCCAGATGCGCCGGCAGGTT
Organism: Vulcanococcus sp.; assembly: GCA_044238295.1. Taxonomy (GTDB): domain Bacteria; phylum Cyanobacteriota; class Cyanobacteriia; order PCC-6307; family Cyanobiaceae; genus Vulcanococcus. Next base: position 1,719 of record JBIIDQ010000251.1, on the reverse strand, counting down.
CACCCACACCGTGAGTTGGGCGATCCGCCGGGGTGCCTCGCTCGTCATCCTTTTTTCCACTCTCGCCTCGCAGCCCTTGAGATCCCAGCCATGACGCTCGGCCACGATCCCCATGATCGTGAGGATGCAGGTGCTCAGGGATGTGGCCACCAGGTCGGTGGGGGAGAAGCGCTCGCCCTTGCCCTGGTTGTCGGTGGGGGCATCGGTTTCCAGCTCCGTGCCCGAAGGCCCATGGCTCGCTTTGCAGCGCAGCCCTCCTTGGTAAACACTGTCGATGACGGTCATGGCCGTGCCCGCACTGTTGGCAGCTTGGCAGTTCCGACTGGGGTCGCTTGAGTGAAGCGACGGCGCTGATCCATCTCGATGATCCAGTTGGCTCTGATTGCAGCCCCCCAGGCCGGGGCTCCGGTCATGGGTCTGGCCAAAGCGATCCAGTTGTCGGTGGCACCGGTGTTTTTGCTCACGGCGATTGCCGGGGTGCTGGGGGTGATCAGCAACCGGTTGGCGCGGGTTCTGGATCGGGCCCGAGAAATCCAGGGCCCCGCTTGCGACAGTCAGGACATGCAGCTGTTGCGGCGGCGAATGGGGCTGCTGTCACGGGCCATCGAGAGCGTCACGATCACCGGTGTGTTGGTCTCAGCGGTGGTGGCGGTCACCTTCATCAGCGCCATCACCGTGGTGGATTTAGCCGCGATTGTGGTGCCGTTGTTTGTGGTGGCGATGCTGGCGTTGATTGCTGGTCTGCTGTTGTTGCTGCTGGATACCCGAGTCGCTTCACGGATGATGCGTCGCCGCTTCTGAGCGGCAGCTGCAGAGCTGATCGAGATCGGGTCTGCGCGTGAGCGGCAAGCGCCAACGGGCCCAGAGGCTGTAGGCAATGTCGGCGAGTTGGCGCAGCCCCGGCCAGGCGCTGGGGGCATAGAGCCAGCCCAGTCCGATCAACCGGTAGGCCGCCCTGAACACCTCGACATCCCGCAGCACCGTGCCATCGGCCTGGATGGCGTGAATGCGGCCCATGGCCTCCCGGTAGCTGATGCCGTTGTGGTGATCGGGGTTGTAGTCAGCGGTATCGATATCCACGAACGCCAGCCGTGCTGCATCCGGGTGAAGCCGTTGATCCCGCCGGCGCAGGAAGGTCACTTCCCGCAGGCAGAGCGGGCAGCCTCCGTCGTAGAGGAGGGTGAGCTGGGGGCTGGGTGCGCTGCTCATGGGCTTGAGCCACAGGCTTCAACGTACCCACTGCGCCCTGGCCAGCGGGGACGACAGCCCGTACGGTTCACCGGTGTGGACACCCTCGCGTGATGCGCCAGCACCTCACCAGGCTTGCCGTTCAGACCAGTGGGGAGGGCTTCACCGATCTGACAGCCGCCCTGAATCACGAGATCGCTGCGAGCGGCCTGCAGCAGGGCATGGCCCAACTGGTGGCTCTACACACCAGTTGTTCGCTCACGGTGAATGAGAACGCCGACCCGCGCGTGCTGCGGGATCTCACCACCTACCTCCGGGCCCTGGTACCCCAGGAGGGGGTTCGTTCCCTCAGCGGCCATGGCGATCTGCAGCGTTATGCCCATGACGATGAGGGGCTGGACGACATGCCTGCTCACATCCGCACAGCCCTGACCACCACGAGCCTGGGCTTGTCATTCGATCGAGGTCGGCTGGTGCTGGGCACCTGGCAGGCGGTGTATCTCTGGGAGCACCGGGCTCGCACCCATCAGC
>JBIIDQ010000250.1:0-3313 GCA_044238295.1 Vulcanococcus sp. | reverse complement strand
ACCGCGGCTGGGATGCATCCGCCGAAGCCCACGAGCTCCTCCTGGTGATCAATGCGGCCTGCGCCGAGGCCGACACCGCCTGGATTCGCAGCCATCTGGAGCCGGCCGGTATCCAGGTGAGTGATCACAAAGGGGACGGCGTGCTCGTGGCCCTCCAAGGACCGGAGGCGGCCGCCCAGCTGGAAGCGATCAGTGGCACCAGCCTGGAGGGCCTGCCCCGCTTCGGCCATTGCCAACTGGAGCTGCCGGGCATCGGCTCGGCCTTCGTGGCCCGCACCGGCTACACCGGCGAAGACGGCTTTGAGCTGCTGCTGGATCGCGCCGTGGGACTGGCGTTCTGGACGCAGTGCCTGGAGCGGGGCATTCAGCCCTGCGGCCTCGGTGCCCGCGACACCCTGCGGCTTGAAGCGGCCATGCATCTGTATGGCAGCGATATGGATGCCACCACCAGCCCCCTGGAGGTGGGTCTGGGCTGGCTGGTGCACCTGGAAATGCCCAAACCGTTCATCGGCCGGGAGGTGCTGGAGCACCAAACCAACGATGGGGTGCAGCGGCGCCTGGTGGGCCTGCAACTCCAGGGCCGCGCCATCCCCCGCCACGGCTACCCGGTGCTGGCGGCAGGAGCCGAGCCGGGCTCAACACCCATCGGCACGATCACCAGCGGCGGTTGGTCGCCCAGCCTGCAGGCGGGCATCGCCCTGGCCCATGTGCCCGCCAATGCCGCCAAGCTCGGCAGCGAACTGGCCGTGGAAATTCGCGGTCGCGCCGAAACGGCCGTGGTGGTGAAGCGCCCCTTCTACCGGCGCTGAAGGAGGCGCAACCCACCAAACCCGCCCAGGCAGTACCAACGGCCGAGTGGGACAATCGCCCATTCCCCCTTCGTTTCCAGCATGCGCAGCCACGGATGCGGCGACCTGCGCCCCGATGCCACCGGCCAGGCCGTGCAGCTGTGCGGCTGGGTGGACCGCAGCCGTGATCACGGCGGGGTGATCTTCATCGATCTGCGTGACCGCAGCGGCACCGTGCAGATCACGGTGGACCCGGACAACGGCGCCGAGATGTTCGCCGTGGCCGAACACCTGCGCAATGAAACGGTGATTCAGGTGCAGGGCAAGGTACGAGAACGCCCCGCCGACGCCATCAACGAGAAGCTGGCCACGGGCCGGGTGGAAGTGCTGGCCAGCGCCATCACCGTGCTCAACAGCGTGAAAGGGAACCTCCCCTTCGCCGTGTCGGTACACGACGAAGAGAACACCCGCGAAGAACTGCGGCTGCGCCACCGCTACCTCGATCTGCGCCGCGAGCGCATGAACAGCAACCTGCGCCTGCGGGCACAGACCATCCAGGCTGCCCGCCGCTTCCTGGAAGACCAGGGCTTCATCGAGGTGGAAACCCCGGTGCTCACCCGTTCCACCCCCGAAGGCGCCCGCGACTACCTGGTGCCCTCCCGGGTGTGCGGCGGTGAGTGGTTTGCTCTGCCCCAGTCGCCCCAGCTGTTCAAGCAGCTGCTGATGGTGGGCGGCATCGAGCGCTACTACCAAGTAGCCCGCTGTTTCCGCGACGAAGACCTGCGCGCCGATCGCCAGCCGGAATTCACCCAACTGGACATGGAGATGAGCTTCATGGATCAGGAGCAGATCCTGGAGCTCAACGAAGCGCTGATTGCCTCCATCTGGACAACGGTGAAGGGGGTGGAACTGCCGCGGCCTTTCCCGCGCCTCACCTGGCATGACGCCATGGAGCGCTACGGCACCGACCGCCCCGACACCCGCTACGGCATGGAGCTCACCAACGTGAGCGACCTGGTGGCCGACATGGGCTTCAAGGTGTTTTCAGGCGCCGTGGCCGCCGGCGGTTCGGTGAAGTGCATCGCCGTTCCGGGCGGCAACGATGCCGTGAGCAACGTGCGCATCAAGCCCGGCGGTGATGTGTTCAGCGAGGCCCAGAAAGCTGGTGCCGGCGGCCTCGCTTTCATCCGCGTGCGCGAGGGCGGCGAGATCGACACGATCGGCGCCATCAAAGACAACCTTTCTGAGGAGAAAAAGGCCGAACTGCTCAAGCGCACCGGCGCTGAGCCCGGCACCTTGATCCTGTTCGGCGCCGGCGACACCGCCACGGTGAACAAAGCCCTGGATCGCGTGCGCCAATACCTGGCCCGCGAGCTGGGCATGGTGAAGCCCGACAGCGAGAACGACAGCTGGAACTTCCTCTGGGTGGTGGATTTCCCGATGTTCGAGTTCAACACCGATGAGAACCGCTACGAGGCGTTGCACCACCCCTTCTGCGCCCCCAACACCGAAGACCTCGGCAGCGACCCCGCCGCCTGGGCAAGCACCCTGCCCACCGCCAGGGCCCAGGCCTACGACCTGGTGCTCAACGGCCTTGAGCTCGGGGGCGGCTCGCTGCGCATCCACGATTCGGCCTTGCAGCGCCAGGTGCTGCAAACCGTTGGCCTGCCCCTCGAAGAAGCCAACCAGCAGTTCGGCTTCCTGATGGAAGCGCTCGACATGGGTGCACCGCCCCACGGCGGCCTGGCCTTCGGTGTGGATCGCATGGTGATGCTGCTGGCCGGCGAAGAATCGATCCGCGACACCATTGCCTTCCCGAAAACCCAGCAGGCCCGCTGCCTGATGACCGGCGCCCCCGGCGGTGTGGCCGCCAAACAGCTCGAGGAGCTGCACGTGGCCAGCACCTGGGTGGAGGAGGAAGCCGAGGGCTAACGCCCCGGCTACTGGGCCCCACGCCTCGGGCAATCCCGAACACAAACGTGGGATTTGAAGGTGGATCTCAACTGAGACTGGATCGTTGGGGGGCTGTTCCAGGCCAAGCCTGTGCCCAAGGGCCCTCCCAGCCCCAAGCCCTCATCCGGCAGCCGGCGCGGCAGCACCGATCTGGTGCGCCTGTACCTGCAGGACATCGGCCGCGTTGACCTGCTCAGCCACGAGGAGGAGCTCACCCTGGCTCGCCAGGTGCAACGCCGGGAACGCCTGCTGCGGGAGCGCAAGCGCCTGGCCGCCACGGCGGCCGAGCTAGCCGATCTGATCGCCCTGGAAGACGATCGCCAGCGACTGGCCTCACAGCTGGGCCACTGGCCGGCGGTGCAGCAGTGGGCCGAGCATCTGGGCTGCGCCGTGCCGGAGTTACGGGAGCGGCTGCGTCAGCGCCATGAGGCCTGGGCCGAGCGCAGCGGCCTGAGCGTGGCCGAACTGAAGCAGGCGCTGCACCACGGCCGCCGCGCCCGCGACCGCATGATCCAGGCCAACCTGCGCCTGGTGGTGGCGGTGGCCAAGAAGTATCAGCAGCGGGGCATGGA
>JBIIDQ010000249.1:0-3333 GCA_044238295.1 Vulcanococcus sp. | reverse complement strand
AACCAGCCACCCAATCAGCGCTCTGGCTTGAAAGCTGGCGGATGTTGGCTGACGCGCAGCAGCCATTGAGATCAATGACCGGCTTGGTGAGCAGATCGGCTCCACCACCGCCAGCGGCAAACAGCTCCAGCTTGGGCAACAACTGAGCCTGGCGCCGATCGGCCTGGCGAAGCAATGCCTGGCGCTCCGCCGTGAGCTGATCGAGGGCAGGGTTATCCCGCAAACCTGCCACCAGGGTGGCATCGAGCGGCAACGGCCAGGGAGGCTGCAGCACCACATCCGTGGGGGCACGCAGCAAGGTGGTGAAGGCCACATTGAGCAGGTTGGTGAGGGCCTGGCGTCGGCTCTGGCGAAGGGCCTCGGCCTGTTCTTGACGGAACAGGCTTTGCTGCAACGCTGCCTCCGCCCGCAACAGATCGAGCCGGGGCACCAGCCCCGTGGCCTTCAGGGCAGCCACCTGATCACGCACCAGGGTGTCATTGCGAACCACGGCCTGACGGATCCGCAGCAGTTGATCGGCAAGTTGAAGGCCGTAGTACGCCTCACTCACCTGCAGCTGCAACAGGCGCAGGGCATCCCCGTATTGCTCGAGGCTGGCGGTGAGGCGCTGATCCTGCTCTGCCAGGGCCGCACCCCGCTCGAAGCTGATCAATTCCCAATCCAAATCAAGGCTGCCCCAGCCGCTGCCGCGGTTGGACTGAATCCGGTTCCAGCCGTTCTCCGCCACATTGAAGGGCGAGTTCACGAAGGCCGATGTCGGGTTGGGGTTGAAGACGGGAAGCGAGGGATAGAGACCGGCGTTGTCCTGGAGCACCAGGTTGTACTCGCTGCGCTGAGCGAAAGAACCGCCCAAGTTGAGGGCCAGCCGCGGCCAGAACCGCCCCTGCACCGAGCGCTTCATGCCACGCATCTCGGCGATGCGGGCTCGGCGCTCGGCCAGCTCCGGGTTGTTGGCCACCGCTACAGCCAGGGCCTGGGGCAAGCTGAGCAAACGCTCCTCGGGCTGATCAGCGGCAGCCGCACTTGAGGGGGCCGCCGCTGGATCAGGAGGCTGAAAGGCTGGGTCGGAGAGGCTGAACGGCGACTCTGCAGCAACGCGCGCCGGCCGCAAAGCTCCATCCAACTCGCGCAGATCGCGCTCGAAGGCCGCTAGGGAACGCGTCAACCCAGGCGAGGCCGGGATGGAGGGCACCACGGGCGTCGCGGCAGCCGCCGACACCCAACAAACAGCTCCAAGCCAACCTGCCTTCAGCAGCGAACCGCGACTCATGAGTTCGTTGGCCGATCGATCGCGGCCGGGGTTTCCCGTTTAGCCCTCTGGGCCATGTCGTGCAAACCAACACTGGTGCGCGCCAGGCAGCCGATTGAGAAACAGATGCAAGCGCTGCCCATCAGCCCCCAATGCACCCGACCGCTGAAGGCGTGGATCTTGGTCACCATCAACAGCACGGAGACCGCGACCGCCCAAGGGATACCGATGATCAGCAGAACATTGGAGCGGTTCATTCCAGTGGCCGTCAGTGGAGCACCAAGTGCTCGAGCTGCTGTTCAGCGGCAGTGCGGCGCCGGTTCAACTGAGCCAGCACCCACGACACCTTGCAGACGCAGCCGATGGAGAAACAGATCGAAGCACTGCCAAGCAGGCCCCAGCCGTGGCCATGCAGGCTGAAGTCTTCAGCCAACAGCAGGCGCATGGCCAAGATCACCATCAGCGAGGCGGCAATCCAGGGGCCGTGAACCCAGAGGAGGAGGTAACGGGCCATCGGGGGTCACGGATGCTGCCGGAGCCCCCGGAGGATCGCACTGACTGAGGCCGGCCTCAACCCTCGCGCAACCACTGGGCCGCATCACAGGCGTGATACGTGAGGATCAAATCAGCGCCGGCCCGCTTGAAGCAGAGCAGGGTTTCCAACACCACGGCCCGCTCGTCGATCCAGCCCTTCTCGGCGGCGGCCTTCACCATCGCGTATTCGCCGCTCACGTTGTAAGCGGCAATCGGGAGCTCGCTCTCCTCGCGCAGGCGATGAATGATGTCGAGATAGGCCAGGCCTGGCTTCACCATCATGATGTCGGCCCCTTCCTGCTCATCCAGCTGGGCTTCGGTGATGGCTTCGCGGGCGTTTGCCGGATCCATTTGATAGGTGGATTTGTCCTTGGGGATCGGCTTGCTGGCCGCAGCACGGGGCGCCGAATCCAGGGCCTCGCGGAAGGGGCCGTAATAGGCGGAGGCGTATTTGGCCGTGTAGCTGATGATCCCCACGTGCTCGAAACCCTCTTCGTCGAGGGCTTCGCGGATCGCGCCAACGCGGCCGTCCATCATGTCGCTGGGGCCGATCAGATCCGCGCCGGCACGGGCCTGGGCCACCGCCTGCTTGCAGAGGATCGCCACGGTTTCGTCGTTGAGCACCACGCCCTCACCGCTGACGATGCCGTCGTGGCCGTCGCAGGAGTAGGGATCGAGAGCCACGTCGGTCATGATCGCCATGCCCGGGTACACCTGCTTGAGCCGGCGAATGGCGCGGGGGATCAGACCGCCCTCGTTGAAGCACTCAGCACCGTCTTCCGTTTTGAGGCCATCGGCCACCTTCGGGAACAGCACCACGCAACGGATGCCCAGATCCCAGGCGCGCCCCACCTCTTGCACCAGGCCCTCCAGGCTCCAGCGCTGACAGCCGGGCATCGCCCCGATCGGCTCATTCGTGGCGCCCTCGTGCACGAACAGCGGATAGATGAAATCGGCGGCGCTGAGCGAGGTTTCCCGCACCATGGCCCGCAGGGCAGGGGAACGGCGCAGGCGACGGGGGCGGTATGTGAGCTCCATCCGGGCGGACACAGGGGCGGCAGGCTGGCGCGGATCCTACGGAGCCTGACCCTCAGGTCACGTCCAGCTCGATTTTCACCACATCCACGGGGCCGCGCCCCTCGGCGTTGAGCTCCTTCGCCGCCCGCAAGGCCGCTTCGTGGGCATGGAAGAGGTGAGCCAGCTGCGGCTCAGGCACCTCCATCAGCGACTGCCCATCAGTGGCGATCGCCAGAAAGCCACCACTGGCCTGCACCTGAATCGCGTAGCGCTCAGGCTGCGTGCAGTCGTGCGGATGGGCCGGGTCGAGATGGGGCGACCAGAAGTGCAGCACCGGCTTCCGTAGCAGCGCGTAAGGCTTTCACCGTAACCAGATTCAGCAAAGGAAGCAGCACCGAGGCCCGATAAGATATTGCAACTCATTCGCAATAGTGAATCGCCGATGGGCGCATCCTCCCGACTGATCGATCTCCCCCCTGGCGCATCGGCCACGGTTTGCGCTGTGGCGGCGGATGCCGGCCTGCGGCAACGCC
>JBIIDQ010000248.1:0-3335 GCA_044238295.1 Vulcanococcus sp. | reverse complement strand
CGAAGATCTCGCCGGGCTGCACGTCAAAGCTCACTTGATCCACGGCCAGCAGCCCACCGAAGCGGCGGCTGAGATCCCGCACCTCCAGCAGGGGGGTGCTCATGGCTTGCTTTCCTGGCCCCATCGTCCCAGGCGCTCCAGCAGCTGGGGCGTGATCAGGCCCTGGGGGAACAGCACCGGTCCCAGCAGGATCACCAGGCCGAACAGCACCAGCCTCCCATCGCCAACGGGCCGCAGTAGTTCGGGGAGGGCTGTGAGCAGCAACCCGCCCACCACTGGCCCCAGCCAGGTGCGCGAGCCTCCCAGAATCACGAAGGCCAGGGTGCTGATGCTCACATCGAAGCTGCCCTGGCGTGCATTCCAGGTGTTGAGGAAGTGGGCGGAGAGGGCGCCGGTGCTTCCGGCCAGCACGGCGCTGAGCACGAAGGCGCTGAGTTTCACAGCGGTGGTGTCGATGCCGATGCAGCCGGCGGCGAGTTCGTCGTCGCGGATCGCGGCCATGGCCCGGCCGAGGGGCATGAGCTCAAGCCGTTGGCACAGCCAGGCCGCCAGGGCTAGCAGGGCAAGTGCCGGCAGCAGGTAGCCACTGGCTGTGGCGAAGGGCTGGGGGATGCCGAAGATGCCCACGGCGCCGCCGGTGAACGGCAGGTTGAGGATCGCCACGCGCACGATCTCCACAAGGGCGATCGTGGCGATCGCCAGATAGATCCCCTGCAATCGCAGCACCAGCCGTCCCACCAGCAGGGCCAACAGGCCTCCCACCACTCCGCCCAGCACCAGCTCCAGCAGCAACGAAGCCAGCGGAAACCCGCCATCAGGCGTGCCCCCCAGGGCACTCCATCGGGTGGAGAGCAGGGCCGCCAGGGTGCCGCCCACCGCATAGAAGGCGGGCGTGGCCAGCGACAGCTGCCCTGCCGCCAGCGGCAGGTACACCGAGAGGCCCAGCAGGGCGCCCAGGAGCATCTGCACCAGCAGGCCGTTGTCGATCATGGGAGCTTCACACCTTCTCTACCAAGCGCCGGCCGAGCAGGCCGCTGGGGCGGAGCAGCAGCACGGCAAACAGGATGGCGAAGGCCAGCGCATCGCGCCAACCGGAGACTTCGCTGGGCACAAGGGCCTCGGCCAGACCCATGAGCAATCCACCGGCGATGGCCCCCGGCACGCTGCCGAGGCCACCGAGCACGAGTACCGCGAGCCCCTTGAGGCCATAGCCGATTCCGAAGTAGGGCCCGGGCAGGCTCACGCTCACGCCGATCAGCCCACCGCCCAGCCCGGCCAGGGCACCGCTGAGGAAGAAGGCCAGCCGCACCATGGCCTCACTGTTGATGCCGAGCAGCTGGGCGGTGGTGGCGTCTTCCGCCACGGCGCGCAGTGCCTGACCGCCGCGGCTGCGTTCCAGCCAGAGGCTCAGGGCCAGCACCGCCACGGCACACACCGCCAGCAGCAGCACCTGCACGCTGCGGATGCGGGCACCGCCGAGGCTCAGGGCATCCGGCAGGCCGGCCAGAGCTGTGGCGGGAAAGGCGTACCCCTCAGCACCCATGAGTATTTGCAGCAGGTTCACCACCACCACGCCGGCCCCGAGGCTGGTGATCAGCGAGAGCAACGGCTCGGCCCCACGGTGGCGCAGCGGCGCGAACGCCAGCCGCTCCACCACCAGGCTTGCCAGCCCCGATCCAGTCGCCGCCAGCACTAGCGCCAGCGCAAACGGCAGGCTCGTCGGCAGGCCCCAGCCCGATAGGGCGCCGTTGACGCCGATGCGGCCGCCCATCAGCAGATAGGTGAGGTAGCCACCCAGGGAAAACAATGCCCCCTGGGCGAAGTTGATCACCCCCAGCACTGAGAACACCAGCGTGTACCCGAGGGCCACGAGGGCATAGACGCCGCCGCTGGCAGCGCCGTTGAGCAGGGTCTGCAGCAGGTTTTCAATCATGGCTTGGCCTCCTGCAGTGTGCGCTCGCGCACCAGGGCGAAGCGGCCGTCGCGGCCGTCCGGGGCCATGCGCACCTCAGCGACGTAGAAGCGCTCCTGCAGCACCTCGCCCTCAGGGGTGAAGCCGATCAGGCCCAGAGGTGTGTCGTAGGTGCCGTTGAGCAGTTCGTTCATGAGGTTGGTGCGGGCCTGGTTGAGGGTCACCCCCGTGAGCCCTCCCTTGCGCTGCAAGCGCTGGATGGCTTCAAACAGAACCTGGTAGGCGGCAAAGGCCTGGGCGGTGATCTGCGGCGGCGGCCGGTCGCCGTGGGCCCGGCGGAACAGTTCCTGGAAGCGGCGGTTGACAGGGGTGTTGAGTTCGGGGCTGTAGGCCTGGGCGATCAGGATGCCGTCGCACCAGCGCTGGCAGATCGGGTAGATGTTGGGGGTGTTGAGGCCGTTGCCTACCACGATCTGGCCGCGATAGCCGAGTTCGCGCAGCTGGCGAATCAGGTTGCCGCCGGCCACCGCCTGCACCGAGAGCACCACGAGCTGGGGCCGGAGTTGCAGAGCTGTTGTGATCGGCGTCTGGAAATCGTTGTCTGCTAGCTGGGTGCGCTGCACCGTGACCGGGTGGAGGCCTCGGCTGGCGAGGGCCTGCTGAAAAATGGCCACCTCGGCGGTGCTGTAGGCGTCGTCCTGGGCATAGAACACCGCCACGCGCTGGATGGAGGGATCACGGCGTAGGGCCTCTTCCAGGGATAGCGGCGCGATCACGGAGCTCTGGGCCGAGACGCGGCTGATGAAGTGGCCGATCTCGGGGATCCCCTTGGCGGTGTTGGAAGGCGCCACCACGGGCACCCCCTGGCGCTGGGCGATCGGATCGGCAGCGAAAGCCTGCTGGGAGAGGGTGGGCCCGATCAGGGCGATCACCCCCTGGCGGATCAGCAGGTTGAAGGCGGCGATAGCGCTGGGCTCATCGGAGGCGCCGTCTTCCAGTTGCAGCCGCACAGGGCGTGCAGGGTTGCCGCTCTGCTGCGCCCAGCGCTCGGCCAAGGCCAGGCCTTGGCGTTGGTCCTGGCCGTAGAGGTTGGCGTTGCCGGTGAAGGCGATGGCTCCCCCAAGGGTGACGGGGCCTTCCGTGAGTGGCTTGGCACCTGGATCGGCGCTGCGGCCCAGCCAGGCGAGGGCACCGATGCCAGCTGCCAGCAGGGCCGCGAGCAACAGGGCTCCGCGCTGACGGTGCGCGATCGGGCAGGAGCCGCGGAGCCCGACATTGCCGACAGCCGTTGATGGCGGGGAGGGGGGCGTCATCGGCAAGGCATTGCTGTGGATGCTGGGCTCTGGGGCGGGTGCTGTCAACCGTTGCTGCGGAGGGTCGGAGGGAATTCTCCACAGCGGATCCGCGCCTGATTCTGTGAGGA
>JBIIDQ010000247.1:0-3336 GCA_044238295.1 Vulcanococcus sp. | reverse complement strand
CGGCCTCAAGCACCACCAAGGTCAGGCTCCGAGCAGCGCATCGAGCTGACCGCTGCGCTCGAGGGCATGCAGGTCATCGCAACCGCCCACGTGCTGGCCGTTGATAAAGGTCTGCGGCACGCTGCGGCGCCCGCCACTTTTGGCTGCCATCGCCTCGCGGGCCGCCTCATCACCATCAATGGCGAACTCGGTGTAGGCCACTCCCTTGCGATCCAACAGCGCCTTGGCCCGAATGCAGAACGGACAGGCGCGCCAGGTGTAGATCTCAACGCTTGCCATCAAGGCGCCAACCGCAGCCTGGATCCTAGGAGTGACCCTCCTCTGCACCGCACGTCATTAGGTACGGTCGACCCAACGTTCAACACCCACCGGTGCTCGACCTCACCGACTTCAAGCGCGACCTTTCCGAGCTCACTGACCGCCTGGGCAATGCCCAGGACTGTCTTTGACGTTCCTGCACTGAAAGCCCGCCAGCAGGACCTCGAGCAGCTCGCCTCCCAGCCCGATTTCTGGGACGACCAGAAGCAGGCCCAGGCCAAGATGCGCCAGCTCGATGAGGTGAAGGCCCAGCTCGAGCAACTCAACCAGTGGCAGGCGGCCGTGGCCGATGCCGAGGCCACGGTGGAGATCTATGGCCTCGAGCCCGATGAAGAGCTGCTGGGCGAATCCAACGAGGCCCTGCAGAAACTGCGGGCTGATCTGGATCGCTGGGAGCTGGAGCGCCTACTCAGCGGCCCCTACGACAAAGAGGGCGCCGTGATCAGCATCAACGCCGGTGCCGGTGGCACCGACGCCCAGGACTGGGCGCTGATGCTGATGCGCATGTACACCCGCTGGGCGGAAGACCACGACATGAAGGTGACCGTGGACGAGCTCAGCGAGGGCGAGGAAGCGGGGATCAAGAGCTGCACGATCGAGATCGAGGGCCGCTACGCCTACGGCTACCTGCGCAATGAGAAAGGCACGCACCGCCTAGTGCGCATTTCGCCGTTCAACGCCAACGACAAACGCCAAACCAGCTTCGCCGGCGTGGAAGTGATGCCGAAAATTGAGGAGGAGGTGAAGCTCGACATCCCCGACAAAGACCTGGAGATCACCACGTCGCGGTCGGGCGGCGCCGGCGGCCAGAACGTGAACAAGGTGGAAACGGCCGTGCGCATCCTGCACATCCCCACTGGCCTATTCGTGCGCTGCACCCAGGAGCGCTCCCAGCTCCAGAACAAGGAGAAGGCGATGGCGCTGCTGATGGCCAAGCTGCTCGTGATTGCCCAGGAACAGCGGGCTGCCGAGATCGCCGATATCCGCGGCGACATCGTGGAAGCAGCCTGGGGCAACCAGATCCGCAACTACGTCTTCCACCCCTATCAAATGGTGAAAGACCTGCGCACCCAGCACGAAACGACCGACGTGCAGGGCGTGATGGACGGCGACCTCGATCCCTTCATCCAGAGCCTGCTGCATGCGGGCGTTGAGGTGGCTGGAGGCGGCAGCGATGACTGAACCCACCAGCGAGACCACCCCAGAGCAGCCCGCCGCCGGCGCCGCGGGCGAAAGCCCGAGCTTCACCAAGCTGGCGATGCGCAACATGGTGCGCAAAGGCAAACTCAGCCTCACCCACTTCGGCCTGACGGCGTTGGGTTTCCTGGGCTTCATCGTGCTGGTGGCCTGGCTGGGCCGCCCGCAACTCCCCGGCAGCTGATCGATGGACCCCACCGCGCTCAGCCCCATGCAACCCGATCTCGATCTGGCCTTTGAGGCCGACGACAGCCTGCCGGCCGAGCTGCTGGATCAAGCCGGCGACCTGGCCGACCCTCTGCAAGGTGCTGAGCTGTGGCATCAACGCATCAGCGGCTGGTTGGAGCAGCTGGCCGAGGAACTCCCACCCGAGCTGCAGGCCTCGGCCTACAGCCTGGGGCTGAGCCTGGTGGGCGACGACGCGATCGCTGAACTCAACCAGGACTGGCGCGACAAAGACGGCCCCACCGACGTGCTGGCCTTTGCTGCCCAGGACGATGGCCTGGGAGATGCGCCGCCGATTCCGATGCCCAGCTCAGACGAGGAGGCCGAACCACTGGAGCTCGGTGACATCGTGATCTCCCTGGAGACCGCGGCTCGGCAGGCGCCCGAGCACGACCACGACCTCCGCCAGGAGCTGCTGTTTTTGGCTACCCATGGCCTGATGCATCTGCTGGGCTGGGACCACCCGGACGACGCAAGCTTGGCGGCGATGTTGTCGCGGCAGGAGCAGCTTCTTTGTGTGGCACAGCAGCGGTAAGGTGCGGCCAATGAGACGGAACGGGGGCTTTGGCGGATGCACATTCCCCAGGAACCAGGCCCCGACTTAAGGCCAGCGTTGCGCGAAGTGCACCACAGCCAATCCGATGCCGGTATGGGTGCACCCCCAACCCCTGAACCTCCCGCCAAAGTGCGACGTCTCGGCGCTTGGACCGTGGCCGGCGATCTACCAGCGAGCTTTCGCTACGCAGCTCAGGGACTGATCTACAGCTTTCGCAGCCAGCGCAACTTCCGGATCCATGTCGTGACCGGAGCCGTGGTGTTTGGCCTGGGGCTCTGGCTGCAGCTGCCTTTGGCACAGCTCGCGGTCCTCGTGCTCACCGTGGCCGCCGTGCTGGTGCTGGAACTGATCAATACAGCCACGGAAGCGGTGGTGGATCTGGCCATCGGCCGCCGCTTCCATCCGCTAGCCCGCATCGCCAAGGACTGCGCCGCCGCCGCCGTGCTCGTGGCAGCCATCAGTTCGCTGGTGATCGCCTCACTGCTCCTGCTACCAGCCCTGCTGGTGCGCCTGGGCGTTTGAATGGGGCCAGGCCTGGCGCGGCGATGCTTCTCGTTCTCGACAACTACGACAGCTTCACCTTCAACCTGGTGCAGTATCTGGGCGAGCTGGCCTCTGATCACCCGATCTGTGAGGACCTGCGCGTGGAGCGCAACGACGCCCTCACCCTCGAGCAGATTCGCGCTCTTGCCCCCGACGCCATTCTCATTTCACCGGGTCCGGGCGACCCTGATCAATCCGGCGTGTGCCTCGAGGTGCTGCGGGAGCTCAGTCCCACCATCCCCACTCTTGGGGTCTGCCTCGGACACCAGTCGATTGCCCAGGTGTACGGCGGCAAGGTGGTGCGCGCCAAAGAACTGATGCACGGCAAAACCTCACCGGTGCTGCACGAAGGAGCAGGAGTGTTTGCTGGTCTGCCCAACCCGCTCACGGCCACCCGCTATCACAGCCTGATTGCGGAGCGTGAGTCGCTGCCCGACTGCTTAGAGATCACCGCCTGGCTCGAAGACGGCACGATCATGGGACTGCGCCACTGTGAC
>JBIIDQ010000246.1:0-3354 GCA_044238295.1 Vulcanococcus sp. | reverse complement strand
AATTCAAAATCCCGATTCAGGCATCGATCGGCAGCCGCGTGATCGCCTCTGAAAGCATCAGCGCCATGCGCAAAGACGTGCTCGCCAAGTGCTACGGCGGTGATATTTCCCGTAAGAAAAAGCTGCTGCAGAAACAGGCCAAGGGCAAGAAGCGCATGAAGGCGATGGGCAAGGTGGATGTGCCTCAAGAGGCCTTCATGGCCGTGCTCAAGCTCAACCAGTGAGCCGTTTTTCCAAGGCTCTTGTGGCGCTGTTCGGAGCTGGCCTGGTTCTGGGCTCAACCGCTTTGCGCGCAGCGGAGCCCGCAACTCAGCCCGCAACTCAACCCGCCACCACCACACCAGCCGCCACTCCGGCACCGGCTGGCCCTGTGATTGTGCCGCCGGCTGCGCTCGAACCCCCAGGTGCCACGCAGACCCTGCGCCTGGCGAGCGGCGCCGAGCTCTGGACGATCCCCTACGCCGCCCTGCAGCAGTTCGTGGCTGATGGCACGTTCACCGACCGGCGCCTGTTGCAGCTGGCCGCTAATTCCGGTTGGCCCGACGATCAGCTGCGGGTGGCCCTTGCCAAGCCCTATGCGGTGGAGCTGGTGCCTCTCGCCAATTTCCTGTATTCACCGACGGGTGTGGCGTTTCTCACCCAGCAAACCCAGGCCTATCGGCCCCTGCTCGCCCAAGGCCGCGATCTGCGGGTGGAAGGCCTGCGCGCCGCGATCCTGCGCACCGCCCAAAGCGGCACGATCTCTGCAATGGGCATCCTGCGGGAGCTGCCCTCCACCTTTGTGGTGGAGCTCGGCGGCGCACCAACGCTGCGCTGCTCAAGCTTGCCCTGCGTGAATCCTCGGCAATGCACATCCACCCTGAGCTGGTGGGTGTTCTTGCCGGCTTGTTTGCAGGCCGCGGCGGCTAATTCTCCAGGGCCTACGGCAGCCCGATGATCCGGTCGCGGGCCAAGAGCGCTCGCTCTTCGGCGCAGTAATCGCGCAGGCCAAGCTGGTGGGCGGTGCGGCGGAAACCGGCCCGGGCCTCCTGGCGCAGGTTGGCCGTGCAGCGGCGGTAGAGGGTCTGGCGGTCGAGCGCAGACTGCTGCCACCACCATCCGCTGGAGAGGGCCACCGCTTGGCACACCAGCGACCCCGCCGGGGTGACCAGCCATTGGGCGGCGCGGGTGCCAGGCGCCAGGGTGATCCCTCCGCAGCTGCGGGGTTCCTGCAGGGGGGCAAAACTCCGGCTGGTGATCACCACCGTTGTGGGGTAGCTGGGATCGCAGAAGAGGTCGCTGCCGTCGAGGGGGTTGCGGATCGGGCCGTCACTGGTGCCATTGCGCTGGGCTAGGGCGCAGGTTCGGGCGATGCGATCGGATTCGCTGATCAGTTGTGCTGCGGCGAGATCGGCGCTGGTGTCGGTTTCGCCGGAGAGGCGTTCTTGCAGCGCCGCCACGCCACGCCATTGCCCATAGGCCAGCGGAGGTGCCGCGAGCAGGCCGATCAGGGCCCAGGGCAGCCATTGGCCTTCCAGCCTGCGGAAGGTTTCGAGCGAGGCGATCAGTCCAACGGGCCCAGCCGTGAACAGCCCTGCCGCGGCAGCAACGAGTTGTTGGCGCCAAACCGATATCTCCTGGATCTCCAGGAGTTCGATGTCGCGCTCCAGCTCTTCGGCCATCGCCGCCGTGCCGCCGATGGCCCTGTTGTAGCTGCGGGGGGAATGTTCAGCCCATGGTTTGCCCAAAAGCTCCATGCTTCAGCGTGTTCACCCGGCCCAGGAAGCCGGATTTCTGTTGCCCCTCTCGATGACCGGGGCCTTGGTGCTGCTGCTCAGCAGCCTCTCGCTGCACACGATGGTGTTGCACAGCAGGCAGGTGCAGGCCGCTGAGCGCACGCGCCTGCAGGCGCAAGATTGGCTCGCTTCTGGAGCCCAGCGGCTGGCGGCCGACTTTGAGGGGCGGCTTGCCTGCCTGAAGGCTCTGCCATTGGCGGATTGGTCTCTGCAAGCCAGGCGTGAGCCCTGCCCTGCTGGCTTGGATCCCGAGGCTTTGCAGCGGCTTTGGATCGATGGGCAGGAGCTCCACTTGGCCGGTTGGACGCCGCAGCCCGAGGGGGGCGGTGTGCTGCAGCTCCAGTTCCCCAATGGAGGTCTGGCCCGCCGCTATCGGCTGAGCCCGGCGGGCGTGAGGGAGCTGGGCTGATGCAGTTGGTGGAAGTGATGGTGGCCGCGGCGGTGTTCGCTTCTGCCTGCGGCAGCTCTCTGCAGCTGTTTGCCCAGGCAGCCAGTAGCACGCAGCAAACAGAGCTGCGCCAGCAGCGCCTTGAGCGGATTGAGCTGGATCGTTTGCAGCTGCGCGCCCACTGGCGCCGGGCGCTGGCGGGGGTGTGTGCCACTGGGCCTGAGCAGCTCCAAGCCCTAGCTGCCGCTGTGCCTGCTCCGCCGCAGCTGCAGCGGGAGTTAGCGGCCGGTGATCAGCCCGATGAGCTGCGCATGCGTTGGCGGTTTGTGGGCGAGAACGCGGTGGTGCGTGAGCAGCTGGTGACGAGTGCAGGCCTCGGCGGCTCGTGCACAGCCCAAGGGCCTCGGAACAACACCGATGCGGAGGCAGGGGCGTGAGGGCTCAGAACAACGCGCCAAACGCGGCTGGTTTCTCGTTGGCTGAGCTGCTTGTGGGGCTCGCCATCCTGGGCTTGTTAGCGGCCTTGGGCTGGAGCGGCGGGAGCGAAACCCTCGCCCGCCAGAGGCTGGAAGCGGCAACCCGGCGCTTGGATCAGGGCATCCAGCGGGGCCGGGCTGAGGCCCAGAAGCTGGGGCAACCCTGCGGGCTCAGCTTGCAACCGGAAGGATGGGCGGCGCCCGCTCAGGGGAGCCTTTCGCCTTGCCTGCAAACGCTCGAGAGCCTGCAGGAGCCCATGGATGCTGCCGAGCTGCGGCTGGTGCACAACTTTCCGGCGGTGCTGCGCTTCAGCAGCAATGGGCTGGTGCTGGATGGCGGCACGGCGGTGCTGAGCACCTCCGGTACAACCCTGCAGCGCTGCCTGGTGATGGCGTTGCCGCTGGGGATCACGCGGCTGGGCCGGTTCCGCAATGGTGGCTGTGAACCCGATCCTTCGCTCTAAGGCCATGGGCGGGTTTTCGTTGGTGGAGCTGATGCTGTCGCTCAGCCTTGGCTTGGCGCTCAGCGGCGTGATGTTGCAGGGGCTGATGGCGGAAGGGCAGAACGGAGCCCGTTTCTCACGGCTGCTCAGGGAGCGGGCCGCTCAGCGGCGCACCCTCGAGCTGGTGAAACACGATCTGGCCCAGGCCGCGGCTGTGAGTGAATCACCGGAGCTGGAACAGCACGGCTGCAGCCTTGCTGGGCGGATCCCGC
>JBIIDQ010000024.1:0-11938 GCA_044238295.1 Vulcanococcus sp. | reverse complement strand
TGCAGGCGCGCCCGGCTGATCCGCCCGTTCTGCAACGCCTCCTCCAGCCCATCGAGCGCTGCATCGGCATCAGCCGGCATCAGGATCAAATCTGCCCCGGCCTCGAAGGCCAGCACCGCCGCTTCGCATGCGCCGTAGTGGTTGGTGATGGCCTCCATCACCAGGGCATCGGTCACCACCAGCCCGGCGAAGCCCAGATCGCGGCGCAGGAGATCGGTGAGCACCGCCGGCGAGAGCGTGGCCGGCTTGACTGTATCCAGGGCCGGCAGTTGCAGATGGGCCGTCATCACCGAGGCCACATCTGCAGCAATCGCTGCCTTGAACGGCGGCAATTCCACCGTTTCTAGGCGGGTGCGGTTGTGGAGGATCTGCGGGAGTTCCAGGTGGGAATCGCTGCTGGTGTCGCCATGGCCTGGGAAGTGCTTGGCACAGGCCAGCACCCCCTCGCCCTGGCAGCCCCTCACAAAAGCCGCTGCCAACGCTCCAGCGGTGGCTGGGTGTTCACCCCAGGCCCGCACGTTGATCACCGGGTTGGCCGGGTTGTTGTTCACATCGCAAACGGGGCCAAGCACCCAGTTGAGGCCCAGTTGCCTGGCCTGGCGGCCCGTGCAGCGCCCGTACTCTTCCGCCAGTTGCTCGGCCCGCTGGGGCTCGCGCCCGTGCAGGCGGCCGATCGCCAGGGGGGGCACTAACCAGCTCGCTCCTTCAAAGCGCTGGCCCACCCCTTCTTCCACATCGGCGCAGAGCAGCAGGGGCTCTCGGGCCCAGGTCTGCAGTTGGGTGCAGCGCAGTCGCAGCTCCTCAGCGCTGCCCCCCAGGAGGATCACGCCGCCCACACCAGCATCCAGTAAGCGGCGCAGCTCAGCGTTGGTCAGTTCCCAGCGGGGATAGCGGCGCTGGCTGTCGCGGGCATGACCGCTGCCGCGTACCACCAGCAACCGGGCGATCAGACGCCGCAGTTCACTCGAGCGCATCATTCAGCTGGCCCGTGCCTTCCGGTACCTCGCCCCGCTCTTGCCGCCGTTGCTCCAACTGGTTGAGCAACCCGAGCACTGAGGTGCCTTTCTCGATGCCGCGATCCAGGTGAAAAATCACTTCCGGCGTGCGGCGCATGTTCAGCCGGCGGCTCAACTCACCTTTCACATAAGAGGCCGCCGACCGCAGGCCCGCCAACGCTTGTTCTTGCACCTCGGGCGTGCCATACACGCTCACGAAGACCTTGCAGTGCTGCAGGTCGCCAGCCACTTCCACATTGGTGACGCTCACCATGCCCAGGCTGACGCGATCGTCTTTGATCCCGTTCACCAGCAGCTCGCTCACCTCACGGCGGATCGAGGCCGCCACCCGCTCAACCCGCCTGCTCTGCGCCATGCCTAGGCGATCACGTCTGTGCTCACCATGGCACGCAGGATCAGGCCCAGGCTCAGCAGGCCGCTCACCAGTGCACCGATCAGAGCCACGGCGGTGACCGGGTTGCTGCGCCGCTGGGCGAGGGGCTCCAGCACGGAATTGGCCACGCCTAAGCCGAAGGCGATCAAATAACGCGGATAGCGAGTGACGTTGAGAAAGAAATCCCGCATCGGTGCAGGGTCGGCGGCCGTTCAGTGCTGGCTACTCTGCCGCCACAGGGATCGATGCTGAAGCCAGGTCCCGTTTTGCTGTCACGCTCGATGCTGGAGCTTCATCAGTTCCGCCACTCCGCCTTCTGCGAGAAGGTGCGTTTGGTTTTGGCGGCCAAGGGGCTCGCCTACAGCGTGGTGGAGGTCAGCCCTGGGGTGGGCCAGTTCGAGCTGGTGCGTCTCTCCGGACAGCGGCAGGTGCCTGTGCTGGTGGATGGATCCGAAGTGATCGCCGATTCCACCGCCATCGCCCACTTTCTCGAGACCAAGCAGCCGGATCCGGCGCTGCTGCCGGCCGATGCGGCCCTGAAGGCCCAGGTGCTGTTGCTGGAAGATTGGGCCGATACGGCGTTGGCGGCCGGAGCACGTCTGGCGCTGGTGCAGGCGGCTGCCGCCGATCCCGTGCTGCGCGGTGGCTTGCTCCCCGACGCCACCCCCGCCCCCCTGCGCAGCCTCGTGGGTGCATTGCCCTCCGGTGTGCTGAGCGGGCTCGGTCAGGTGATCGATCACGGCGGCATGGAACAGCTGCGCGCCAACCTCAACCAGCTCTGTGCGCTGGTGCAGCAGCAGCCCTATT
Source organism: Vulcanococcus sp. (assembly GCA_044238295.1). Lineage (GTDB taxonomy): Bacteria > Cyanobacteriota > Cyanobacteriia > PCC-6307 > Cyanobiaceae > Vulcanococcus. The sequence continues at coordinate 9,742 of JBIIDQ010000024.1, read as the reverse complement.
TGGTGGGCGACCGCTTGAGCCTGGCGGATCTGGCGGTGGTGGCCCAGCTCTCCTTGGTGTTGTTCCCGGCCAGTGCCGGTGCGCCTCTGGCCGGCCTCGGCGTGCCTGGCCTGGCGGATGATCCCCAGCTGGCGCCGCTCTGGGCTTGGCGTGATCGCATTGGTACTCAGGTGGGGCGCCCCTAATCCAGGCGCTTCAGAACCAGCACTCCCGTCCAGTTGCGCTGGGCCTTGGCTGCCAGCCCCTGGGCGGGTGAACCATAGCTCACTTGCCACTGCTCAGCTTCGATCCGATCCGGCTCCACCAGCCGATAGCGGCTCAGGGTTTCCACCCGGCTCACCCGTGGATCGCCAGGGCCGTGCAGCACCTGCAGGGCGAGTTCATCCGCCAGGAACACCCCAGCGGTGACCTGGCTGCTGCGCCGCCCCAACACGGTCGACTCCAGCTGCTGATCTCCGGCCAGTTCTGCCAGCTGTCGATTGGGATTGCGCGGGTCATTGCGCACCTCCAGCAGTTGCGGCCCCAGCAGCGCCCGGCCGATGGCGCTGGCGTTGTAAGCCCGATCACCCACCACCTGACCCTTGGGGTCAGTGTTGAAGCGCACGGTGTAGTCGAGGTCGGGCTCGTGGCCGCTGGGGTCGTGGTTGGTGGCCTGCCAGCTGCCGGCAAACCAGGCGGGATAGATCAGATCCTTCTGCCCGGGGCGTGGCAGGGGCGCCGGCAGGCTCCAGGCCGGCCAGGTGTCGATGCGCTGCTCAAGCAGCTCGCTCGCGCTGGCCGCCAGGGCGGGTGTTGCGCTGATCAGCAGCACCATCGCTGCTACACAGCCGCTCATCAGTAGGCCGATCACCCTGGCAGAAGGGGCGTGGCAGGCTGCCCTGATCTTGGCGATGCCGCGGCGCTGCATGTCTGATCCGCTGATTCGTGAGTTGGATCACTATGTGGTGCTCGAGCCCGGGCGCCCTCAGGAGATGCTCAGCGCGGCTGACACCCAGCAGTGGCTCGAGGTTCAGCTGGCTCGGCTGGCCCAGGTGCCGGCTGATCTGCTCGATCTCCCGGATGTTGCGGCCAGGGCTCAGCGGCTGCTGGAAACCGCCTGTGAGCTCGAGCTGGAACCAGGGCTGGTGGTGCAGTGGTTTGCCATCCGCTTGGAGCCGCCAGCCAGGGGCTAATTGATCGAGTTGCGCACTTCCCCGGCCTCGTTGCGCACTTGCAGGCGGTGTTGCGGGGCGGCGCTGCGCTCTTTCAGCACCCCCGGCAGCGCCTCGAGAATCTGCTCCGCTACCTGGTCGGGGGGACGTCCGTCTTGAACGATGTGCAGGTCGGCCTGGGCGTACAGCGGCCGGCGTTGGCCCATCAGCTCCGCCAGCCGTTGAGCTGGATCCTCACTTTGCATCAGGGGCCGCGGCGTGGGGTCGGCGCTGAGGCGCTCCAGCAGTAATGCATCGGGGGCATCCAGCCAGATCACGACCCCCTGCTGCATCTGCCCCCAGTTCTCTGGGCGGGTCACCACACCGCCACCGGTGGCGACGACCAGGGAATGCCAGCTGGCGATTTGATTGAGCACCGCCGCTTCCAGATCGCGGAAGCCAGCTTCCCCGTCGCTAGCGAAGAGCTCCGGGATGCTGCGGCCGGCCACCTGTTCAATGCTGCTGTCGGCATCGAGAAATCGGTAGCCCAGCTGCTCGGCGAGATGGCGGCCTGCAGTGCTTTTGCCGCTGCCCATCATTCCCACGAGGTAGAGGTTGAGCCCTTCCAGGCGTTGGCGCAGCGGTGGGTGCGGAAGGGGCATCAGCTGTCGAGGCAGGGCAGCGATTCACATTCCTAGGATGCAACTTGCTTCATGCAGTTATGACTCCGCCCCTGGTGGCGGCGCCTCCGGCGAGCCCGGTGCCCGCCGAACCTGCAGCTCCGCATGCCCACGGCCGAGGCCGGCCCTGCGTCATCACGCGCCGGGCTTGCTTTAGTGCCAGCCACCGGTATTGGCTGCCGGAGCTGAGCCCCGAGGAGAACGCAGCACGCTTCGGTGCTTGCAGCCTCGCTCCCGGCCACGGCCATAACTACGAGCTGATCGTGGCGATGGGTGGCCCGCTCGATGCGGACGGGATGGTGCTCAACCTCTCGGATGTGAAACACGCCATCCGTGAGCAGGTCACCGGTCAGCTCGACTTCCGCTTCCTCAATGAAGCCTGGCCCGAGTTTGACCTGAGCCAGCCTGTTGGAGTGCTGCCCACCACCGAAGCACTCACCCTGGCGATCTGGCGTCGCCTCCAGTCACACCTGCCCCTGATGGGGCTGCGTCTTTACGAAACCGACAAGCTCTGGGCCGATGTGCTCGGCGATTCCATGGAAGCGTTCCTCACCATCAAGACCCACTTCGCTGCGGCCCACCGCCTGGCCCGGCTGGAGCTGAGCAGCGAGGAGAACGACGCCATCTACGGCAAGTGCGCTAGGCCCCATGGCCACGGCCACAACTACATGCTCGAGATCACTGTGCGCGGTGCCATCAATCCCCGCACAGGCATGGTCTGCGATCTGGCCGCACTGCAGGCTCTCGTTGACGACCTGGTGGTGGAGCCCTTCGACCACACCTTCCTCAACAAGGATGTGGCCCATTTCGCCACCACCGTTCCCACAGCCGAGAACATCGCCCTGCACATTGCCGATCTGCTTGGGGCGCCCATCGCTGGCATTGGAGCCAGCCTGCACAAGGTGCGCCTGCAGGAGAGCCCAAACAACGCTGCCGAGGTGTTTGCCGAGGTGCCGGCCCTTGGGATGCAGCCCCAGGCCCTAGAGGCCCTTGCCAGCGCCTGAGCTGCGCCTGGTCTTGGCGGTCAGCCTGGATGGCCGTCTTGCCCCGCCCTCGGGGGGGGCGGCTCAGATCGGTGGCCGCGGTGATCGGCGTGTTCTCGAAGAGGCTCTGGCCTGGGCTGATGCCGTTCTGGTGGGAGCCAACACCCTGCGGCTGCATGGCACCACCTGCTTGATTCGCCAGCCGGATCTTTTGGAGCAGCGCCGCAGCCAGGGTTGCCCTGCCCAACCCACGGCTGTGGTGGTGAGCCGCAGCGGCCAGTTCGATCCGCAGCTGCGCTTCTTCTCCCAGCCCTTGCGGCGGTGGCTGTTGGGGCCAGAGCTGGCTGAAGCACCCGCTGGCTTTGAGGCCGCTTTGCCGTTGCGCTCCTGGGGAGAAGCGATGACCGCCCTCGCGGCTCGGGGCCAGCAGCGACTGGTGTTGCTCGGCGGGGCTGAGCTGGCCGGTGCCCTGCTGCAGGAGCAGCGGGTGGATGAGCTGCAGCTCACGCTCTGCCCGCAGCTCCTGGGCGGGCCCCACAGTTGGCTTCCGCCTGGTGTGGCTCTGGAGCCGAGTCAATGGCAGCTGTTGGAGCAACGCCGCCTGGAGGGCGAGGAATTGCTCCTGCGCTACCGACGCCTCAGGGATTGAGCGCCGGAGCTGCGGCGGCCTTGAAACGCTTGGCAAGATCGCGGATCGGTACATCCATGAAACTGTCGGCCGGTAGGCCTAGCAATCGCCCGGCGCAGCGTTTCACCACCACCTCGCTGTCGTCGCCGAAGCGGCCTGCCAAGAGCTCGGTCATAACGCCGAAGCTGCGGCCGCTGCGCTCGGTTTCCTCGATCAGGCAGCGGCTGGTGGGGCCTGCCAGGGCCCGGCACGGGGGAGCCATCCGTTCTTCCAGACTGGGGTCCCCGCCGCTGGCCCACTGTTGACAGGCCGCGGTGATCCGGGCCTCCAGCTGCGGCCGCATCAGGTTGAGCAACGGGGCCAGCAGGCTGGCCTGGGCGGGCGCCGCCGTTGCCCCTGACACGATCATGCTGAAGCCCGCCAGCGACGCTGCCAGGCCCGGTTTTCCTAGCTTGATCGCCCCGTTCCAGCGTTGATGGCAGAGCTCACGGCCCGCTGGCATCGCGCCATGGCGGACATCCCCGAAGCGCAATGGCATGCCCTGGTTTCGGCAGAACCCCTCCCCTTCTACTCCTGGTCTTGGTTGGTGGGGCTGGAGAGCAGTGGCAGTGTGGTGCCAAGGCAGGGCTGGCAGCCCTGTCATCTAGGCCTGTGGCAGGGCGATCAACTGATCGCTGCGGCACCGCTGTATCTCAAGGGCCACAGCTACGGCGAATTCGTTTTTGATCAGTCGTTTGCTCAGCTGGCCGCTCAGCTCGGCCAGCGCTACTACCCCAAGCTGCTCGGTATGAGCCCGGTGAGCCCGGTGGTGGGCTATCGCTTTTTCACCGCCCCTGGTGAGGACGCGGCGGCGCTCACGGCGCTGATGCTCCAGCTGATCGATGCCTTCTGCCGGGAGCATCAGATCTTCAGTTGCAACTTCCTCTATGTGGATCCGGCCTGGCAGCCCCTGGCCGAGGCGGCGGGCTGTGCCACCTGGCTGAATCAGCAGAGCCTGTGGAGCAACCAGGGGTATGGCGATTTCAATGCCTACCTGGCCAGTTTCAACGCCAACCAGCGCCGCAACATCAAGCGAGAACGCAAAGCCGTGCAAGCTGCTGGCCTGCAGGTCACAGCTGTCGTGGGCGAAGACATCTCAGCGGCGTTGATCACCCGCATGCACGGCTTCTATGAGCAGCACTGCGCCCGCTGGGGCCCCTGGGGAAGCAAATATCTCACCGAGGCCTTCTTTGATCACGCCGCTGCCGAACTCAGGCAGCACTTAGTACTGTTCAGTGCGCACCGCGGCGACCCAGAACAGCCTGTGGCGATGTCGCTCTGCGTGCACACCGAGTCGCATCTCTGGGGCCGTTACTGGGGCAGCGATGAAGAGATCGAGAATCTGCATTTCGAGGTCTGCTATTACGCCCCGATCGAATGGGCGATCAGTCGCGGTATTCAGCAGTTCGACCCTGGTGCCGGCGGTAGCCACAAACGCCGCCGCGGTTTTCTGGCCCGGCCCCATGCCTCACTGCACCGTTGGTATCACCCTCGCTTCGATGCGATCGTGCGCCGCTGGCTGCCGGAGGCCAACGCCGAGCAGCTGCAGGAGATCGAGGCCATTAATGCTGAGTTGCCGTTCACGGCTAAGCCGCCTGCTCTGGCGGAATCCGCGGCGTAACATCCGCCGATGACGAGCTTTTCAGCCGAGCAGCGCCGAACCCTGGATGAGCGGCTCTCGCAGCGTTTCATCGCTCTAGATCCCTCGGGGTATTTCCTGATCAAGCTCGATCGCGACGCTGGCGAGCTGATTGCCGAGCACTACCGCAATGGGATTGATGAACGAGGCCTGGCCACAGACCCCGACACCGGCGAAGTGATCAGCTGCAAAGGCAGTGGGCCGCGCGATCCGGTGAGGATCTACCGGGCCCGCTCCGCCAAGGAGCTCGGCATGGCGCTGACAGAAGGAGAGGGGCCATTCCCGATCAGCTGTTTGGATCACGCCCTCTACCTGGGCCGTGAGCTGCAAAAAGCCCAGCACTGCCTCGAGAGCGGCAGGGCCTACATCCAGGACTAAGCCCCGAATCGAGTTGGCACCCGGTTTAAACCGGTTGCAGTTCCCGTGATGGCTCAGCCGGTGTCGGTGGCGGTTCGGGGGGTAGGCAGGCCAGCTGCTCTTCGATCTCCCGCGTCACCACAGCGCGGTATTCCTGGAAGTGCTCGTTGTGCGCGAGCGTCACCACGAACTGCTCGAAGTTGGCGGGGTTGCGTCGGGCGACCCGAGCCAATGAGCGCCAGAAGCGGAAGCGTGTGTTGCGCTTGAAGCCCTGCCGCCAGATCACTGTGGCCAGGGCCTTGATGTCTCTTGTTTCCGGTAGAGCCGATTTGTCGGAATTCTCAGGTTTGAAGAACGCCTTCCAGCGCGGTACACCAACTTTTCCGTAGTAGTGCGTGACGCGATCGATGTAGGCGTTCGGTTCATAAAGCCGGCAGAAGGCATCGACGTATTCGTTGGCGATATCGCGGATCGGCCGGGTGGGGATGAAGTTGAGCAGGTTGGTCTGGTTCACGCCCTTGGCGTCGGCCTTCTCTTGAATCAGGCGCCCTTCTTTCTCCAAGCGGTGCCACAACCCTGTATTGGGAAGGGCTTGCAGCATGCCCATCATCGCGGCGGGGATGCCGGTGCGGCTCACGAAGCGCACGATCCGATCGCCGGCTCCGGTTTGCTCGCCATCGAAGCCAATGATGAAACCCGCCATCACACGGATGCCGTAGCTGGTGATCCGATCCACCGACTCCTCCAGGGAGCTGCGGGTGTTTTGGTGTTTACCCGCCACCGAAAGGCTGGCTTCATCCGGCGTTTCGATACCGAGAAACACCGCTTCAAAGCGGGCTTCGGCCATCATCCGCATCATTTCGTCGTCGGATGCCAGATCGACGGATGCCTCAGTGGTGAAGCTGAACGGATAGCCCCGCTCGATCTGCCATTCCTTGATGGCTGGAAGCAGCAATTTGGCGTTGCGCTTGTTACCGATGAAGTTGTCGTCCACCAAGAAGATGGCGCGACGCCAACCCAGGTCATAGAGACGCTGGAGTTCGGCGACGAGCTGCTCCGGTGTCTTGGTGCGGGGTTTGCGCCCGTAGAGCACGATGATGTCGCAGAACTCGCACTGGAACGGGCAGCCCCGAGAGAACTGCACGCTCATGGAGTCGTAGGCGTCGAGCTCAAGCAGATCGAAGCGTGGGATCGGTGTGCCGGTTACATCCGGTTTCTCGCCGTTAGAGGAGAAGCGCCCGCCCTGTTCGCCGCGCTCGATCGCCTCAATAAACATCGGCAGGGTGATCTCACCCTCATCGAGCACCTTGAAATCCGCCAGATCGAGCTCAGGTGCATCGGGCGTGGAGCTGGCAAAGGGGCCACCGACAGCTACGGGCAACCCACGTTGTTTGGCCCGGGCGATCTGCTCGGCCATATCGGACTTTTGCACGATCATTCCCGAAATCACCACCAGTTCTGCCCAAGCCCATTCGGCTTCGGTGACTTCGCGAACGTTGCGATCCACCAGCTTCATCTCCCAGTGCTGGGGGAGTAGGGCGGCCACAGTCACCATCCCCAGCGGGGGAAGCAGCACCTTGCGGTTCACCAACTCCAGGATCTTTTCGTAACTCCAGAAGGTCTTGGGGAACTCCGGGTAGATCAGGAGAGTGCGCATGCCGTGATCGATCGATCCGCAGGATCAGAGCAACGGCTCGCCCCAACGGCGATAACCGGTGTTAGTTCACCAACCCTAAGTGGGCCGGTGGGTTGTGGAGGGCTCTGCTGTAATGGGACGGCATTTCCCAACACGCGCAGCCATGGGTCCACTGATTTACCTCGCCATGGTGGGTGGCGGTCTGGTGGCTGCAGCTGCCATCTCCTTCGTGCTGCGCGGCATCAAGCTGATCTGATCGCTTCAGGCCGAACTGCTGCTTCAGCCCAGGCGTGTGCGCCCCTGACGCAGCAGTTCTGTGAGCCCCAGTCCCGCCCCCAAAACGCCCAACAGGGCAAAGCAGCTCCACAGCCCTCCGGGCAGCACCTCCGTTAAGCCGGCGGCGACTAAACCGCTGATGCCTCCCCCCCCCAGGAAGGCGATCTGGCCAAGCCCGGCCATCCGTCCTCGTAGTACTTGCGGTGCGTGCACCTGGATGATCAGGTTGGTGCCTGAGAGCAGTGCCGCTGTTCCGGCTCCGATCACAAAGGCCATCGCTAAGCCCCAGATCTGCGGTGCTGGGGCCGCCAGCCCCAGTTGCCCGAGGCCTGTCAGCAGCACGCACCCCCCCAGCAGTTGCCCCGGTCTTCGGCTTAGCGCTTGGGCGTTGCGTTGCAGCACCACGCCGGCACTGATGCTGCCGCAGGCGATCACGCTGGTGAATAAACCGAGCGCCATTGGGCTGGGCCCCAGCAGCTTCAGGGCCATCAGCGGTGCCAGGCCCGGATGGAAGAACCCCACTAAGCAGGCCACGCCCGTGAAGAGCAGCACATGGCGCAGGGGGGAGCCGCACTCGCGCCAGGCGGTGCTCAAGCTTGCACTCGAGCCCCTCTGGCTTAGTCGTTCGCGTTCGCGGTACGGCGCCATCAGCAGGAGCAAGGTGCCGATTGGGAACAGGTAAGTGGCCGCATCCAGGCTGAGGGCCAGGGTGGGGCCGGTGGTGGCAAGCAGCAGTCCACCCAGGGGTGGACCCACCAATTTGCCGACGTTGAAGATCACCGAAAAGCTGGCCAAGTACGGGCCGAGCTGCTCTGGCTCATCCACCAGTAGCGCCACGTATTTGTTGCGGGCCGTGAGCTCATAAGTGCTCGCGACACCGATCCCCAAGGTGCTGAGCAGGAGCAAAACATCCTGTTGACGGCCGCTGCTGATCGGGATAGCGATGGCGCCGAGCACCGCCGCTGCCAGCAAGGCCCATTGAGCCCGAATTAACACCCGTTCGCTGCCCAGCCGGTCGGTGAGCACGCCGGCTGGGCCACTCACCACCAGGGTGGGCAGGGTGAGCAGGGCGAAATGCAACGCCAGCAGCAAGGGGTTGCCCGCTCCTTCCATGAGCAACCAGCCCTTGGCCGTGAGCCCGGCAAAGGATCCGGCGGTGCTCATGCCGGAGGCCAGCAAAAACGTGGTGCGTTGGTGCCGGGTGAGCCGGCGTTGCAGACGCCTGAAGACCGCGATCAAGAAGCGCTCTGGCGAGCGGCAAGGGCATCGCTCACCATGGCCCGGGCTCCCACTACTTCACCGATCAGGTCGTATGTGTCTGCTGCGGTGATGCGCACGGGCACCATAGTTCCTGGAGCAGCGCAGAGGCCTCCCTCACCAGGAAGCACCCGCACCTCACCATCCACTTCAGGGGCGAAGCGAGCGCAGCGGCCGATCATCTCGCCGGTGCTGGGGTTTTCCTGCTCGATCAGCACATCCACGATTCGTCCTACACAGGCCGCGTTGCGAGCAGCCGCGATGGGTTGTTGCAGGGCCATCAGCCGGTTTTTGCGCTCCTGGGCGATCTCGGCAGGCACCTGATCCGGCAGGTCGGCGGCAGGGGTGCCCTCTTCGGGTGAAAAGGTGAACACGCCCACATGATCGAACTGCTGCTCGGCCACGAAATCGAGCAGATGCTGGAACTGCTCCTCTGTTTCTCCAGGGAATCCCACGATGAAGGTGGTGCGCAGCACCGCATCGGGTAGTTGCTCACGGATGCGGCGCAGCACGCCACCCGTCACATCGGCCTGCCAGGGACGGTTCATGGCCCGCAGCACGTCAGGGTGGCTGTGTTGCAGCGGTAGGTCGAGGTAGGGCAACACGTTGGGCACCTCCCGGTAAGCCGCCAGCACCGCTTCGGTGAGACCAGTGGGATAGGCGTAGTGCACGCGCACCCAGGGGATTTCCACTTCCCCGAGGGCTCGCAGCAGTTCAGCTAGCTGTGGCTTACCGGCTAGATCCAGCCCGTAGTTGGTGGTGATCTGGCTGATCAGCACCAGCTCCTGCACCCCCTGAGCGGCCAGCTGCTTGGCTTCGGCCACGATGCTCTCGATCGGGCGGGAGCGTTGGTCGCCCCGCAGGTGGGGAATGATGCAGAAGGCGCAGCGGTAGTCGCAGCCCTCGGCCACCTTCAGATAGGCGATCGCCTCGCTGGTCGTGCGGTAGCGAGGCAGGTGCTCATCAGCCACAAACGTGGGGTTGGCACTCACCTGCTTCACCCGTTCGCCGGCCTCCACCCGCTCCAGCACGCTCACGATGTGCTGGTAGTCGCCGGTGCCAACGATCGCCTTGGCCTCGGGGAGGCTCTCCAGCAGTTCGTCCTGGAAGTGCTGGG
>JBIIDQ010000245.1:0-3388 GCA_044238295.1 Vulcanococcus sp. | reverse complement strand
AGGCCGTGGATCAACTGCTCGAGCGGATTCGCGATGAAGTTCAACGGGAAGCGCTGCAACAGGAACGGCAGCGGGTCGCCGCCGAACTGGAGCGAGGCGATCTGCTGGTGGTGGTGTTCGGCACAGGTTCGGCTGGCAAGACCTCGCTGATTCGGGCCCTTCTGAAGGATGTGGTGGGGCAAGTGGGCGCTGCGATGGGGTCCACCGATGCTTGTGTGAGCTACCGCCTGCGGCTACGCAACCTCACCCGTGGCCTCAAGCTGGTCGATACGCCGGGGATCCTGGAAGCTGGCAGCGAAGGGCAACGCCGGGAGCAGCTAGCGCGCGCCGAAGCCGCCAATGCTGATTTGCTGGTGCTGGTGGTGGATGGCGATCTGCGCTCAGCGGAGCAGGAAGTGTTTGCGGCCCTGGCGCAACTAGGCAAACGACTGCTGCTGGTGCTCAACAAATGCGATCTGCGCGGGCGCGATGAGGAGAGACGACTGTTGGCTCTGGTACGCCGGCGCTGCCAGGGAAAGATCGCGGCCGAGGATGTCATTCCAGCCAGCGCCGCCCCGCAATCGGTGCCCATGCCAGGCGGCAAGCCATTGCAACCGGAGCCGGAGATTGATGCCCTGTTGCGGCGCATCGCCCAGGTGCTGCACAGCGATGGCGAGGAGCTGATCGCCGATAACATCCTGTTGCAGAGCCGAAGACTCAGCGAGGCCGGTCGCAAGCTGCTCAACGACCAACGGCAGCACGATGCCAACACCGTGGTGGATCGCTACAGCTGGATCAGCGCCGGGGTGATTGCCGCCACACCGCTGCCAGGCATTGACCTGCTGGGTGCAGCTGCGGTGAATGCCCAGATGGTTGTTGAGATCGGCCGGATCTACGGCATCAGCCTGAGTCGGCCGGCCGCTCAGGAGCTGGCGGTTTCGGTGGGGCGCACGCTCGCCAGCCTTGGGGTGATCAAAGGGGGAATGGGACTGATCAGCGCAGCCCTCAGCCTGAATGTGCCGGCGTTGGTCTTAAGCCGGGCGGTTCAAGCCGTGGGGGCTGGCTGGCTCACCCGGGTGGCCGGACGCAGCTTCATCACCTACTTCGAGCAAGACCAGGATTGGGGGGATGGCGGCATTCAAGACGTGGTGCAACGCCAATACGACCTCAACCGCCGCGATTCAGCCCTGAGCGCTTTTCTAACCGCAGCCTTCAACCGCGTGGTGGAACCGCTGCAGCGTCAGCAGAAGCAGGAGCGGCTGCCCCCACGACCGGAGGGGCGCTAGGCGCTAACCCCATCGCCTCAGGAGGAGGTGGCAGCAGCGGGCCTCGGGCATCAAGCACGGTGATCAACACCAGATAGGCGGCGGCGATAGCGATCGAGATCGCACCGGTCACGATGGCCACCCAGCGACCGCGGGTTGGAGGCGTACTCATCAGCAGAAGGGTGAAAGTGAGATCGATTCAGCAACCACCTCGGCGACGGCTTCCAGCTCAGCCGAACCGGTGTAAGGGTTTCCCAGCACAGCCTTGAGATGGTGGCGGCCGCGGTACTGGGGACGAGAGAGCATCAACTGCCGCTCGAGCAGCCGCTGACGCGTTTGCTGCGACCAGAGGTCTGAGGCAGGAGCGTCGAGCCCCTCGGGTGTGAATGCCAGCAAATGCAGGGGGCCGCTGCACAGCTCGAGCGGAAGGGGAGCCAGCAGACGCTGCAACTGTGCACAACGACTCACCGCACCGTGAAGGAGCTGCTCGATCCCCTCGAGCCCCAGCTGGCGAAGCCCAAGCCAGAGTTTGAGCACCTCGGCAGGACGAGTGCCCTGCAGGCCGCACTCACCGCCGTGGGCCTCCGCCCAGCTCGGCTCCATGTAGGGCAGCCCCGTGGCGAAGGTGAACGCCAACGCTTCGGGCTGTCGCAGCAAAAGCAAGGACGACGTTTTGGTGATCCCGAGAAGTTTCTGAGGATTCACGGTGAGTGAATCGGCAACGCCTAAATCCGGAACGCGCGCTGCCTGAGCTTCAGCGAGCCCAAACACCGCACCGATGGCTCCATCAACATGCAGCCAGATGCCGCGCGGCTGACACAACTCGGCAATGGGAGCCAGCGGATCGACGGCGCCGCGCACAGTGGTGCCGGCCGTGGCGACAACAGCCAGCACTGGAAGACCAGCTGCTTCAGCCTGATCCAAGCCCTCAGCCAGGAGATCGAGACGCAGGGCTCCGTTTGCATCCACTGCGATCGGGCGCAAGGCACTGGCAGACAAACCCATGACAGCCAGTGCCTTGGCGATCGACACGTGGGCATCGACGCTGCAAAAAACAAGGGCCTGATCCAGACCGACCAGAGCGCGCTGCTGACGGGCAACCACAAGCGCCATCAAATTGCTGAGGCTGCCGCCACTGGCGGCAACGCCCCCCGCCTGATCACCGAGGCCTAATCGGGACGCCATCCAGCAGCAAAGGCTGCGCTCCAATCGCGACAGGCTGGGCGAAAGCTCCTCAGCGAGCAGGTTGTTGTTGAGGCCTGCGCAGACCAGATCAGCCGCCACGGAAGCCGTGAGCGGTGGTGGATCGAGATGAGCCATCGAACCCGGATGGACCGGATTGAAGGCGCCGTCCATCACGAGCTGGAGGTCATCCAGCAGTGCGGCTGATGAAAGCCCCTGTCGTCCAGGGGCCACCTCTGGCAACACACTCAGCAGAGGTAGAGGCGAGCGGTGAGCCGAGTCAGCCCACCAGCGGCATAACTGCTCCGTGGTCTGATGCAAAAAGTCCGACAAGAGCGGATCCAGCTGCGTGGGATCCGGAAACACCGGCAGACGCGCTGCGGCGGAGGGCTCGTGCTGCTGGGCTGGAGCCAAGGCTGCGCCGCTGATGCCACCCATTGTCTCCAATGGTGGGATGGGGTCAGACGCTGCCATTGTGCAGACAGCATTGAGAGGGGTTCTGAGGCACGCTGTGGAGGGCCTGTGGATGAGGCGCCTGCTGCGGCGGGCAGCGGCGGTCGGAGCCGAGGGAGAAATCCCAGTAGCCGCAGTGGTGCTGGATGACAGCGGCCGTGCGTTGGGCTGGGGAAGCAACCGCCGCGAACAAGATCAGCAACCGTTGAGCCATGCCGAGCTGGTGGCGTTGCAACAAGCCGCCAGGCTCCGCCAGGACTGGCGTTTCAACGACTGCACCTTGATCGTGACCCTGGAGCCCTGCCCCATGTGCGCAGGAGCGCTTGTGCAAGCCCGAGTGGGGCGGGTGGTGTTCGGTGCCCCTGATCCGAAGCGCGGCGGGCTTGGAGGAGTCCTCGATCTGAGCAAGGACCCCAGCGCCCATCACCACATGCAGGTTCACGGTGGGATGGAAGCTGAGGCCTGTGCAGCTCAGCTGGAGGGTTGGTTCAAGCAGCGGCGGCTGCAAC
>JBIIDQ010000244.1:0-3405 GCA_044238295.1 Vulcanococcus sp. | reverse complement strand
CACCCGCAACTTCAACAACCGCCTCGGCAACGGCGCCCAGGTGTACCTGGGCAGCGCCGAGCTGGCGGCGGTGTGTGCCCAACTGGGCCGCATCCCCTCCAAAACCGAGTACCTGGCGATCGCCGCCGAGAAGATCGATCCCTACGGCGCCGAGCTCTACCGCTACCTCAACTTCGACCAGATCGAGGGCTTCGAAGACCAGGGCCGGGTGGTGAGCGCCGCCGAGGAGGCGAAGGTGCTGGCGGGTGTTTGAGGAGCTGGGCGCCGCTTCATGGCCACCGGCGCCCAGCCCAGCTCAGGGCAAATCCTGCGCTTCCATCCTGCCGCGGGCGGCATCGCGTGCCCCGCTGGCCGGCACCAATCGCCCGGCCTTGCCCAGACCGATCGGCGGCATGCCGCTGTAGATCGTTTCGTAATCACCGGGGTGGATGCGGTAGGTCTCGTGCCAGATACCCACATCACCCCGGCTGGCAGCCACGCGACGGTTGAAGGCGGTCCAGGCCGGCCAGTGCAACTGGTCGTGGCTGCGGGCGTACGCCTCCAGATGCTCAAACGAGCGCCAGTACTGCACCAGGGTGAGCCCGAACTGATGATGGCCCAGGAAGCCGCTGTCAGGACTGGACTGCACTTCCTTGAGCATCCTGGGCATGCCCAGAAACACCGGAAGCCAGCTGTGCAACTTCCAGGGTTTATTGATGCGCATACCGATCAGAAAGACGACGAAATCGCCGTCGATTTCGGCAGTCATCCGGGCAGGAATGACCGTTGCCGGCTTCGGGATCATCGGCGTATCGACTGGCGGAGTAGCCCAGTGATCATGCACCTATGACCGGTTCATGACACCGGTTCGTTCATCCTCCTTTTTACGCCTCACCGATCAACATTCAGCCGCGCATTCGCTCGCGCAGCCTGAGCCACCAAGACCAGTCCCAGAAGCATCAAGGCGGCGAAGCTGAGCAGCATCCCGTTCTGATGACCCAGGGTGCTCCACAGGAAGGCCACGGCAATCGCCACCACCGCCATCAGACTGCCACCCGCCACAGCGAGACGGCGCAGCCGCGGAATGCCCGCCAGGGGCAAGCCAAGGGCACCGCAGGCCACGAGCCCGTACACCAGCAGGAAGGCCAACACTGCAAAGCCCCCCAGCTCGTTGAACAGCACATTGATGGTGAGGCCCCGCAGTTCAAGGAAGGCACCGATGAGCAGCAGGGGAAGCGTGGTGGCGGTTAGAGCCAAGGCCGGCGTGTGAAAGCGGGGATGCACCTGAGCCAGGGCGCGGGGGAGCACACCGCTTTCGGCCAGATCAAAACCAATGCGCCCCAGGGCATTGAGGCTGCCAAGCGTGCTGCCGAAGAGACAGAGAAAAGCGCCGCCGCGGATCCACTCCCCTGCTCCGGGCTGGCCCAGCTTGTCGGCCAGCAGGGCGATCGGATCGAGAGCAGCGCGATCGAGTGGCGGTAGCCAGGCCAGACCTTCGGTGAGCACCACCGCCCAGAACAGAAACAACAGGCCGGCAATCAGCACGCTCAGGCGGATCGCCCGAGGCACGGCCCGCTCGGGCTGCAGCGATTCCTCCCCAAGGGTGGCGGCGCTCTCAAAGCCGATGAAGCTGAGCACCGCCACCATCAATCCCGAGCGCACCTCCAGGGCGGTATCTCCTGCAGGCTCGAGGGCCGCCAGATCGGCCTGGGGGCCACCATGGCGCAGCACCACCAGGCAGAGCCCCAGCACGATCAGCACCGAGATTGCTTCGGTGGCGAGCATCGTGCCGGTGGAGAAGCGCACGTCGCGGCGCGCCAGCTGCAGGCAGCCCAGGCCCCCCACCAGGTAGCCGATCAGGGGCAGGGGGTGACCCCCAACCAGCACGATGAGGTGATTGAGATAAAAGCCGAAAAACACCAGGCAGGCGAGCATGGTTCCGCCATAGCCCAGGAGCAGGGCCCAGGCGGCGAGGGTGCCGGCCGCCGGACCCAGACCCGCCTCCACGTAGGCGGCGATGCCACTGGTGCTGGCGGGCTGGCGACGGAACATCACCAGGGTTTCGGCCACCAGCACGATGGCCACCAGGGCAATCGCGAAACACACCGCTGTGGCATGGCCAGCGCTGCGGGCCGCCTCGGGGATGTTGATCACCGCGGTGAGGGTCAGGCCCACGGTGGCAACCGCCTGGGAGGTGACCTCCACCGACCCAAGACAGCGCTTCAGTGCTGGAGGGGAGGAATTGATGACGGGCTTAAGTCACGGTGGAGGCGCTGCCTCCGAAACGGGTTCACTCTGCCAGCGGCCACAGCGTCCGGGCGGATTGTCCTGGGGCCAGCAAGCAAGATGAGGGCTCAGACTGTCGCTTGATCCTCTGGGCGGATCAGTTGTGCTGGGGCAGCAGGCTGGGTAAGGACTGAGCATCCCTTTGGGATTGCCTGAGTTTGCGGTGGATCACGGCCGGTCTGAGCGCGCGTTCCGCAGCGTTATTGGTTGGCGCCACCAGCTCGGGGTGCTCCAGGAAGGTCCATAGGGCCGATGCCACCTTCAGGATCTGGCGGCAGCTACGCACGGTGGAAGCCCAGGGCGACGCCTGCCCTGCGGCGCACCCCAGGGCAGGCTTGTCAGATTTTCCTCACAAAAAGTTTGCAAAACGCAACAAGCAGAACGCCTGCACCATGCTGCATTTACAGCGCCCACAATTTGCCCAAATCCATGATGAAGAGTGCTGCAACTTTTGGAATTATTGGGATTTTTGCGCTAGTAGATCCAAGTCTTGCTTCTACCAATTTAGTCACGAATGGGGGCTTTGAGGTCTCATCACCTGTCAACGCTGCCGCATTTCCAACAAGCGCCGGCGGCATAGGACAAGTGAGTGAAATCGTTATTTCGCCAGGCTGGGCAAAGACCACCATTAAAAATCCAGAGAGCGGAGGATTTGCGTTCGTTGTAAATGCCTCAGCAGACAATGACAATGGTAGCCCCTATCCTAACCAGGGCGGTGGGTTCCCATTCATATCCTCCCCTCCTAGTCAATCAAATTTATTCTTGTGGGGCCCTGATTATTCTTCATTTCCTGTACCCAATGGCTTTTCTGCCAGCCCTAGCGGCGGAAACTTCTGGCCATCGCCGGGGATTATGGACAAAGCAAAATATCGCAAGCGATTTTTGGTGGTCTGACTGCAGGTATGTCATACACTTTGAGCTTTGAATACGCGGGCTCCCAGTTAACTAATGACATTGATGGCACCTGGCAAGAATTGAGAGTGGGCCTGGATGGCTCAGCACTCGCCACAACGCCGTCCTGGATCAATCCAAGCCGTGGCTTCACGGCTTGGCAAACTTATTCGACAACGTTCACAGCCCCGACGAGCGGTACCAACCTTAGTTTTGAAGCCTTCGGTTATTCTGTTACCGGCTCTGGCC
>JBIIDQ010000243.1:0-3406 GCA_044238295.1 Vulcanococcus sp. | reverse complement strand
CTTGAGGTACCCGAAACACCACTTGCTTACGGAAAGATCAACTGCACTGCAGTAGATCTGATGGATACGGATCAGGTGCAACGTAAGCACTCACCAGTTGCGCACTGGGTTTTACGTCCGTCTCCTCTGTAAGCGTTGCGTAAGCGTTGATCAAGCACCCCTCAAAACCCCTGCGGAGCAAAGGTTCTTCCCCTACGTCGTGTAATCGGCGTTGATGCGCACGTATTGATCCGAAAGATCACAGCCCCAGGCGCGACCCTGGCCAGAGCCTTCACCCACCTGCAAACGGATCGCCACGGTGTCATCGCTGAGGTAAGTCCCTGCAGCGCGATCGCGCATGTAGGCAGAGGCGGCGGGGCGATCAAAAGCCAGCGGCTGGCCAGCAGCCATGAGCTGGTGACCGCCGAGCCAGAGGGCCACGGCCTCGGGCTCGAAGGCAACACCGGCCCGACCGGCAGCGGCCACGATGCGCCCCCAATTGGGATCGCGGCCATGCACCGCACACTTCACCAGAGACGAACCACAGATGGTGCGCGCAATGGCACGGGCGCCGGCATTGTTGGCCGCACCCTCCACCAACACTTCGATCAGACAGGTGGCGCCTTCACCGTCGCGGGCGATCGCCTTGGCCAGATGTTGCGACACCGCCGTTAGGCCGGCCTCCAACGCCTCAAAGTGCTCGGGGCTCAAGCGCTCACCGGCTGCAAACGCCAGGTACGTGTCGTTGGTGCTGGTGTCGCCGTCCACCGTGATCGCATTGAACGAGCGATCCACCGCCCGCTTCACCATCGCCTGCCACACGTCGGCTGGTACGCCGGCATCGCAGCTGAGATAGCCGAGCATCGTGGCCATGTTGGGGTGGATCATCCCCGACCCCTTGGCCATCCCTCCAATGCGCACGCGGCGGCCGCCCAGATCTGCCTCCAGCGCAATCTGCTTATCGATCAGATCGGTGGTGAGGATGGCGGTGGCGGCCGCACCACCACCCTCGGAGCTGAGGGCATCAGCGAGGGGATTCAACCCCGCCAGCAGGGTGTCCATCGGGATCGGCACACCGATCACGCCCGTGGAACAAATCAAAACCTCTTCGGCCGCCAAACCCAGGCGATCCGCCATGGCCTGAGTAGCGCGCAAACTGTCGATCAGACCGCGATCCCCGGTGCAGGCGTTGGCTTGGCCGGAGTTGCTGAGCACCGCACGGGCCCGACCCCCACTGGCCTGCAGGCGCTCAGCGCAGAGATCCACACACGCCGCACGCACCAGCGAAGTGGTGAAGGTGCCAGCGCACACAGCCCCTTCGGGAGCCAGGAGGAGTGACAAATCCGGTTTCCCGGATGCTTTGAGACCTGCAGTGATGCCAGCGGCCAGAAAACCCGCGGGAGCCGTAACGCCGCCGGGGATGGGATGCCAGGGATGGGTCACGGGAGCGGCGCACGGCTCGATTACTGCGATTCTGAGCGCTGATCGCCGCACTCTTCAGCCCATGGCGTCCTCGCCCCGCTGGACCGGAGCACAGCGGCGCATCGGCCTCACCGGTGGCATCGCCAGCGGCAAAAGCAGCGTGGCCCGCTGGCTGGAGCGGCAGGGGCTGCCGGTGCTCGATGCAGACCTCTTTGCGCGGGAAGCCCTTGCTCCCGGAAGCCCAGGCGCGGCCGCTGTGCTGGCTCATTTCGGTGAGGCAGTACGCGCCCAGGGCAGCCCTTCAGCTGCGGCCGTGATCGATCGTGGCGCCCTGGGGCAGATCGTGTTCCACGCCCCTGAGCAGAGGCGCTGGCTGGAAGAGCTGGTGCATCCCTTGGTGCGAGAGCAGTTCGAGGCGGAACTCACCAACCTGGCTGCCGAACCCACAGTGGTACTGGTGATTCCGCTGCTGTTTGAAGCCGGCCTGGAAGGCCTATGCAGCGAGATCTGGCTGGTGGATTGCGAACCCGAGCAGCAGCTCCAACGACTGATGGAACGTGATCGGCTCAGCCAGGCGAATGCACAGGCGCGCATCAGCGCTCAATGGCCGCTCGCACAAAAGCGAGCACTGGCCGAACGCGTGATTAGCAACCGCGGGGGCGTCTCGGAGTTGGAGAACTCACTCAGCCTTTGAGCTTCTGATTAAGGATCTGGTTCGCCAGCTTGGGATCGGCCTTGCCGCCGGTCTTCTTCATCAGTTGGCCCACGAAGAAGCCCTGCAGCTTGGTCTTGCCGCCGCGGAAAGCTTCCACCTCCTCGGGGTGGGCCGCCAGCAGCTCCTCCACGATCGCCGTGATTGCGGAGGGGTCGCTGATCATCCCTAGACCTTTGGCCTCAACAATCGCCGCCGGTGAGCCGCCCTTTTCGAGCAACTCGGGCAGGATTTCTTTGGCGATCTTGCCGCTGATCTTGCCATCGTCGATCAGCTTCACCATCTCCGCCAGCTGCTCGGGCCGGAAGGGCAGATCGGTGTAGGAGAGGCGGTTGGCGTTCACATAGGCGGCGATATCGCCCGTGATCCAGTTGGCCAGACCCTTGGCGTCGGCACCGGCAACCACGGCCTCCTCGAAGTATTCGGCCATGGGGCGCTCATCAGTGAGGACGCGGGCGTCGTATTGCGACAGGCCCAGGGTTTCGGCGTAGCGATGGCGCTTGGCGGCCGGCAGTTCCGGCAGCTGGGCGCGCCAGCCTTCGCGCCGCTCAACGCTCACCTCAATCGGGCCCAGATCAGGGTCAGGGAAATAGCGATAGTCGCTGGCGCCCTCCTTGCCGCGCATGCTCTTGGTGAGCTGCTTGCCTTCATCCCAGAGACGCGTTTCCTGCACCACCGGCTCACCGGTTTCGTAGGCCTTGATCTGGCGCTGGATCTCGTATTCACAGGCCTTTTGAATGGCCGAGAAGGAGTTCATATTCTTGATCTCCACCTTCGTGCCGAAGGGCGCATCCGGTCCGCGGCGCACGGAAATGTTCACGTCGCAGCGGAGGGAGCCCTCCTGCATGTTTCCGTCGCTCACCCCCAAATAGCGCATGATCCGGCGGATCTCGGAGGCGTATTCCGCCGCCTCCCGGCCGGTGCGCAGATCCGGCTTGCTTACGATCTCCGCCAGCGCCACGCCGGCGCGGTTGTAGTCCACCAGCGAGTGGGTGGAGCCGGCCAGGCGATCGCTGCCGGCGTGCACCAACTTGCCGGCGTCTTCCTCCATGTGGAGGCGCTCAATACCGATGCGCTTGAGGTAGGTGTCTTTCCCTTTTTCAGCCACCTCCACTTCGATCCAGCCGTCTTCGGCGATCGGCTCGTCGTATTGGGAAATCTGGTAATTCTTCGGCAGATCGGGATAGAAATATTGCTTGCGATCGAACTTGCTGTGCTCGGCAATGTTGAGGTTGAGCGCCATCGCCGCCTTCACCGCATACTCGAGCACCTTCTGATTGAGAACGGGCAACG
>JBIIDQ010000023.1:0-12091 GCA_044238295.1 Vulcanococcus sp. | reverse complement strand
CGTTGGGTCGGATGTCGTAGCTGAAATTTGCGCCAAAATTCGACCTGGTTGGGAGGGTAAACCTCCTTTGTTCTCCGCTATTTGGATCCACCCACCCGATTATGTCTGAAGCCTTGCCTGTATACCAAAGCTTGCCTTCGTTATCAATTGCTAAGCCGTGAGGGCCTACAACCCCTTCCCTCGCTGGATCGTCAAAGCTGATGTCGAACTCCCGGATGATATTGCCGTTGATTGGGTCGAGTTCCGCAAGTTTATCTTCGTACTCAAGTGTGATGAATAGCCTGTTGTCGTTGTCTAGTCTAATTCCGTGAGGATATGAGCCTTCGGGCATCTCAAATAGTTTGACGCTTCCATCGATCCTGATGTAGCCGACTCGATCGTGCTTCTGTTGTGTGAAATAGATCAGCCCATTGTGGCTCGCATAGATTTCATGGGTGTCATAAATCCCGACTTCGTCTGTATCGGTTCGGATCTGATAATCTATGACATCGCCTATTTTCTGTTTTGAGGTCTGATTCAGATAGCGTCGAAAAGCTCTCGCTGACCATTTCGTTCCTGTACCAATGGACTCAGGTTTTTCTGTCCCGTTTGCTGTGCCTGCTGTGTTGTCTTGAATGATGTCGCCGTGCCCAAGTCCCATGGCATATCTTGCTTATAAATTTAGTATGCGCAGGGTTGTGTCGCCAGGACTTTGGCGATAGAATGAATTAATAATGAGGACGGCTTTCGTTTTAGTTGCGCCATTGGATAGCGCACTGGCCAGATGAATGCCTTTGTTAAGGCGTGAGTTGTTGATTCTTGTTCTGGCCAGTTGGCTCGATGCGCGAATGTGGGTTTAGACCTTGATCGGCACTGGGTCGATCGCTCTTGCCTATGTCACCCCTGCCTGCCCCAGAGCCTGCGCGCCACCTGGAGACCACCGCCTGCCTTGATGCGCGCAAGCTGCGCTTCGAGATCAATCGCGTGCAACTGCCGATGGGGGTGGAGGGCAGCTTTGGGGTGATCAAGCACCCCGGCGCCTCCCTGGCGGTGCCAGTGCTCGACGACGGCCGTGTGGTGGTGCTGCGTCAGTACCGCTTTGCGGTGGCTACGCGCCTGCTCGAGTTTCCCGCCGGTACGCTCGATCCGGGCGAGACGCCGCTCTCCACCATGCAGCGGGAGCTCCAGGAGGAGGCGGGCTACAGCGCCAGCCGTTGGGATGAATTGGGCGCGATGTTGCCTTGCCCCGGCTATTCCGATGAGGTGATTCATCTCTTCCTGGCCCGCGAGCTCACGGAGCTCAGCGAGCGGCCGGCCGGCGATGACGATGAAGACCTTGAGGTGGTGCTGATGACACCGGCGGAGCTCGATGCCGCCATCGCCAGCGGTGATGAATACCTCGACGGCAAGAGCATCACCGCCTGGTTCCGGGCCAAGCAACTGCTGGAGCTCTGATGGTGGCTGAACGCTGGCTGTTCTGGCATCGGCGCGACCTTCGCCTGGCCGACAACCTGGGCCTGGCCGCAGCGGCCGCGGCTACACCGGCGCTGACGGGCGTGTTTGTGCTCGATCCCGCGATTCTTGGCGCTGCCGATATGGCGCCAGCGAGGGTGTGGTTTCTGCTCGAGAGCCTCCAGGAGCTGCAGCAGCGCTGGCGTGAGGCAGGCAGCCGTCTGTTGGTATTGGAGGGCGATCCTGAGGTGGTCCTGCCTCAGTTGGCCGAAGCGCTGGCGGCGTCGGTGGTGGCCTGGAACCGCGATGTGGAGCCCTATGGCCGCGCCCGTGACCGGCGTGTGGCCGCGGCGCTGCAGGCGGCGGGTCGCCGCGTGTTGGTGGATTGGGATCAGCTGCTGGTGGCGCCGGAGGCGCTGAAAACCGGCGGTGGAGATCCCTATCGCGTTTATGGGCCCTTCCAGCGCAACTGGCGCGGCCAAGTGGAGCGCAAGGCTGCGGTGGGTTCAGCTCTTCAGGGTGGCCTCGACCCGCTGCCGGCCCCTGACGGGCTGATCGATCTGGATCCGGCGGCGTTGCCGGAGCCCCGTGCAGCCCTATGGGGGCAGTTGCTCCTGCGTGACAGCCTGCCCACGCTCGCCCAGCTGGGTCAGGTGTTCGACGGGGCG
Source organism: Vulcanococcus sp. (assembly GCA_044238295.1). GTDB lineage: Bacteria > Cyanobacteriota > Cyanobacteriia > PCC-6307 > Cyanobiaceae > Vulcanococcus. Next base: position 9,992 of record JBIIDQ010000023.1, on the reverse strand, counting down.
GATTGCTGCCCGTGCCGGCCAGGGGAAGCGGCGGCGCTGGAGCAGTTGCAGGCTTTCTGTGATGGCGGTGGCTTGCTGGGCTACGAGCCCGGGCGCAATATCCCAGGTGAGGCGGGCACCTCTGGCCTGAGTGCAGCCTTGAAGTTCGGCACCCTCAGCCCGCGCCAGGCCTGGGCGGCGGCCCAGGGGGCACGTGAGCTGGCGCGCAGTTCTGAAGCGCTCGAATCGATTCAGGTGTGGGAGCAGGAGCTGGGCTGGCGCGAGTTCTATCAACAGGCGCTGTTCCATTTTCCTGAGTTGGCGGAGGGTCCCTACCGGCCCCAGTGGAAGCTCTTCCCCTGGGATAACCACCAGGGCCGCTACGAAGCCTGGTGCGAGGGGCTCACTGGCATGCCGATCATCGATGCGGCGATGCGCCAGCTCAATGAAAGCGGCTGGATGCACAACCGTTGCCGCATGATCGTGGCCTCCTATCTAGTGAAGGATCTGATCTGCGATTGGCGCTGGGGCGAGACCGCCTTCATGCAGCGCCTGGTGGATGGAGATCTGGCGGCCAACAACGGGGGCTGGCAGTGGAGTGCCAGCAGTGGCATGGATCCGAAGCCGCTGCGCATCTTTAACCCCGCCACCCAGGCCAGCAAATTCGACCCTGAGGGCACCTACATCCGCACCTGGCTGCCGGAGCTCCGCCATGTGAATACCAAAGACCTGCTCAGTGGCGAGATTGCTCCGATGGAGCGGCGCGGCTACCCAGCGCAGCTCGTAAGCCATAAAAGCCAGCAAGCCCGTTTCAAGGCTCTTTACGCCGCCTTGCCCAAACCTGGAGGCGGCTGATCAGGCGGCTACGGCTGCGGCGGTGTCGCGGCTGGCCGTGGCGCCGCAGAGGCCTTGCAGCACCTCGATCACCTGTTGCTGCTGCACGCTGCTGAGCTCCGGGAAGATCGGCAGGCTGAGCACTTCCGCGCAGAGTCGCTCGGTGACGGGTAGTGATCCCGGCCCGTAGCCCAGATGGGCGTAGGCGGGCTGGCGGTGGATCGGGATCGGGTAATAAATGATCGTGGTCACACCGGCTTCCTGGAGCTGCTGCTTCAGCCAGTCGCGGCAGCAGGCTTCTGGCAGGCCGAAGCTGGCGCTGTCAGACGACGGTGTGCAGCTCTGCTTGCAGGCGGGCGTTGGGCTGCAGGCGGGCACGCGCACCACGAACTGATTCCAGCTGTGCCCTTCGGGGCCGGCCTCTGGCAAGTGGATCGTGTTGGCGGTGTCGAGTTGGCTGCGGTATCGGGCGGCAATGCTGCGGCGCAGCTCAATCCAACGCTCGAGGTGCGGCAGCTTCACGTTGAGCACCGCAGCCTGAATGGCATCGAGGCGGCTGTTGTAGCCGAGTTCGGTGTGCAGGTAGCGGCGCGGCATGCCGTGCACCGCCAGCTCCCGCATGCGCTGGGCCAGGGCCTCATCCCTGCAGCTGACTGCACCGCCGTCGCCGGCACCACCAAGATTCTTGGTGGGGAAAAAGCTGAAGCAGCCCACATCGCCCCAGCTGCCCACGGGCTTGCCGGCCCAGCTGGCGCCGCTGGCTTGAGCGCAGTCTTCCACCACTTTGAGGTTGTGGCGATCGGCGATGGCGCAGACCCGCTCCATATCCACCGGACGGCCGAACAGGTGCACGGGCAGCAGCACCTTGGTGGCTGGTGTGATCGCTGCCTCTAGCTGATCGAGGTTGATCAGATAGGTGCTCTCCTCCACATCCACGAACACCGGCGTGGCGCCCACGGCGCTGATCGCCTCGGCTGTGGCGAAAAAGCTGAACGAGCAGGTGATTACTTCATCGCCCGGGCCAATCCCTAGGCCACGCAGAGCCAGGATCAGGGCGTCAGTGCCGCTGTTACAGCCCACTGCAAACGGGGTGCCCACCGCCTTGGCAAAGGCCTGCTCGAAGGCGGCGATCACGCCGCCACCGATGTATTGGCCGCTGCGTAAGACCTGCAGAACGGCGGCATCGAGCTGCTCGCCTAAAGCATCGAGCTGCTCGGTGAGGCTGAAAGGGGGCACCTGCATAAAGGCAACCTTAAGGCCCCTGTTCGGATCACCGCCCCGCAGTGCCATCGGGGTGCCATTTGATGTTGCAGCCGATCGAAGGCTGCTGTGGCTCAGGGATCGGCTGGCCGTTGAGCAGCGCTTCGATCGCTGTCCGTAGATCGCGGCCATCGAGCGGCTGATCGTTGCCCGGACGGCTGGCATCGAGCTGGCCTCGGTACACCAGCTGATGGGCGCTGTTGAACAAATAAAGGTCGGGGGTGCAGGCGGCGTGGAACGCCCGCGCCACCGCCTGGCTGGCATCGAAGAGATAGGGAAACCTCCAGCCATTGCGTTCGGCCTGCTCCCGCAGGCCCTCGGGGCCGTCCTGAGGGTGGGTGAGGGTGCTGTTGCTGGAGATGGCCACGATTTGGATGCGGCCGCTGGTGTCGCGCTCCAATCGGCTCAGTTCGGACTCGATGTGTTTCACAAAGGGGCAGTGGGCGCAGAGGAACAGCACCAACACCGGAGCCGGCTCAAGCGCTGCAGTGCTCCATTCCTCGCCGCGATCACCCTGGCCAACCGCCCCCTGCGCCCCCCACACCTGCTCGAGCTGAAAGCTGGGTAGTGGCGTTCCCAGCGGCAGCATCGTGGAGGGGGTGAGCACCATGGCAGTGGCTGCGGCGCAGTTCGGGCAGGATGCGGCGATTGTGTCTCAGCTGCCTTGATCCCTCCTGCGCTGCGTCGCTTCCGCTGTTCGGGCGGTCTGCTGTTGCTGCTCACCGCGGCCCTGGCGGGCTGTGTGCCGGCGCATCGCAGTGCCAGCTGGACGATTTTCCCGCTGCAGCGCAATCAGCCCCATGACGGCTTGGCGGTGGTGAGCCAACCCGATGGCTATGGCCTGCATATCTGGCTCGAGACCGACACCTCCCAGCAAGGGGTCTGCCAGCCGCGCTGGCTCGTGGATCCGGCCCGGTTGTTCAACGGCAATGGCAGCGCCCCCTTCAGTTCGGGGCTTGCGACCAGGGCTGAATTCTTTGAGGCCGTGGCCCGCAAGGACGTACAACGCGCGCTCAAACGCGAACTGGAGGCTCTGTGCAAGCAGCGGGCCCCAAGGGCTCAATGGCAGTGGACCGATCCACCGCGCAAGCCCGCCGACGTGAAGGTGCAGACCTACCCGCTTGTTGAAGAGCAGGATCTGCTGCCCGCTCCCTCGGAGGTGCGCCAAGAGGAGGAGGAGCTGATGAACGGGGCTCCACCGGCTTCCTGAGCTGCGCTCGCCCTAAGCCTCTTGGCCCCAGCCGGCCCAGACCTCCCGTTCGGCGCGGCGCCAGTAGCGGCTGAAGCGCCCCAGATCCGCTGGCCCCTCCAGCTGCACGAACGGCTCCACCGCGAGCACCTCCACGGGGAGGTGCTGCTCCAGGGTTTGGCAGATGGCTTCGACGCGGGGGTCGGTGCCGGCGCTGGTGACGATCCCGTCGGCTTCATGAGCTTTGGCGAAGGCCAGCACCTCCTCGGCCACATCACCCTTGCGCAGGCTCACGGGCAGTTCCAACAGGCACTCGTAGAGGAATCCAATGCGCTTGAGGCTCACGGGCTCGGTGGAGCCTGCGGGGTCGCCTGTTGTGGGGCTGTTGCCGGCCAGCAGAGCGCTGTCGAACACAAACACGGCCGGCCGGCCCGGGTAGGTCAGTAGGGCGGGGTTGGCGGGGCCAAGGGCCTCGCCGTGAATCCAGAGGATGGGGCGGTGCATCTTGCTCAGTTCAGCGGCGGCGGGCGGGACGGCTCAGGGCGGCGGAAGGCACTCCCTTGCGGGCGCTGTTTCGTTCTTGGCCGCGCTCTCGGCTGCGGTTGTCGACCGCCCGGATGGCCGGCATCGGCGCGAACAACTCGGCTTCCAGCTGCTCGTAGCTGGCGTCGAACGGGCAGCCCTGCTCGCGCAACGCGCAGCTGCGGCAGAAGCTGCCGTTGCTGTAGCGCTCGAGGTTGCCGCGATTGAAGAAGTAGGGCTTGTGGCTGAAGCTGCTGGCCACCCACTGCCAGCTCAGGTTGTTGCTGGCCGGATCGCCATCGAGCAGGTGGCGCAGGAACCACTGGGCCCCGGCTTGCCAGCGGATCCGCCGCCAGTGCACCAGGTAGGCCGCCAGCCACATGCGGGCGTGGTTGTGCAGCCAGCCGCTGTGGTGGAGCTCTGAGATGAAGCCATCCATGCAAGCCAGGCCCGTGCGGCCCTCGGCGATGTCGGAGGGGATGGCCGGGGCATAGGCCGCGGCGCTGTGGCCGGTTTTGAGCTCCTCCTGATCGCGCCAGATGCCATCGCCCAGCTGCTGCCACAGGCGCTGCCAGTAATCGCGCCAGCCCAACTCATTGATCAGTTTCTCGCTGCCCTGCCGGCTGCAGGTGCGGGCGAACACGGCATCCCGCACTTCGGCCAGCGTGAGCACGCCGTGGCGGATATAAGCGGAGAGCTGGGTGACCGGGCCATCGAGGAAGTTGCGCCCCTTGGCGTAGCGCTCCGGCTGGAGGCGTTGCAGCAGTACCTCGGCTTGGTGGCGGCCGCCGCGGATCGGGCTGAGTGCGCCAGGGGCCTCCGGGAACAGTTGCTGCAGTTCGGCCTCCAGGGCCTGGCGGCTGGCGAAGCTGCGCGGCAGCTCGCCCGGTTGCTCGGGCCAGGCCAGGGGCACGCCGGTGATGGAATCGGAGGCCAAGGCTTGCGGCGGTGAAGGCGTTGATCCTGCCGGCTGGCAGCCCCTGGCCGCGGCTGGGGGAGAATCCCCCGATCGCAACCGCACCGGCGTCGTTACTCCCATGCTTCTCGATCTGCGCGGCAAGAAAGCCCTGGTGACGGGCATCGCCAATAACAAGTCGATCGCCTGGGGCATTGCCCAGCAGCTGCATGCCGCCGGCGCCGAGCTGGGGGTCACCTATCTCCCCGATGAGAAGGGCCGCTTCGAGGGCAAGGTGCGCGATCTCACCGCCCCTCTGGCTCCAACCCTGTTTGAACCCCTCAACGTGCAGGACCCGGCCCAGATCGAGGCTGTGTTCGCTCGGGTGAAGGAGCAGTGGGGTTCCATCGATGTGCTCGTGCACTGCCTGGCCTATGCCGGCAAAGACGAACTGGTGGGCGATTATTCCAACATTTCCCCTGAGGGCTTCGGCCGGGCGCTGGAGGTGAGCGCCTACTCCCTGGCGCCGCTGTGCCGCTACGCCAAGCCCCTGTTCAACGAGGGCGCCAGTGTGATCACCCTCAGCTACCTGGGCGCTGAGCGGGCTATCCCCAATTACAACGTGATGGGCGTGGCCAAGGCGGCTCTGGAAGCTTCAGTGCGTTACCTCGCCGCTGAGCTGGGTGCAGAGAAGCAAGTGCGTGTGAATGCAATTAGCGCGGGCCCGATCCGCACCCTGGCCAGCTCCGCCATCGGCGGCATCCTCGACATGATCCACAACGTGGAGGAGAAGGCGCCGCTGCACCGCACCGTGACTCAAGACGAGGTGGGCGGTACAGCGGCCTTCCTGGCCAGTCCTCTCTCCAGTGGCATCACCGGCCAGGTGATCTATGTGGATGCGGGCTACTGCATCACCGGGATGTGAGGCAGGGTTCAGCCCCGCTGGTGGCGGGACAGGCTGGCGGCTGAGAAGAGAAAGCCTTCCTCGCGTGCAATGGCCACCACGGCACTCACATCAGCGGCGGCATCGATCCGCTGCTGGATGGCCGGGCTGGCATCGGCCTTGGCCAGAAAAGCCATAAGTTGCGCTTTTGACATCGAGCTGGCCAATAAGTTCAGTTGAACCCTAGGTCGCCTGAGCGGGTTGCGCCCCGGCATGATCGGAATCTCAGCTTCAGGGCCCGCAAGCCGGTGACCGACATGCGTAGCGGCGAGATCCACCGCGTCACCGGTGAAACCGATGTGCGCGTGCAGCTCAACCTTGATGGCACCGGTCGCTGCCAGGCGAACACCGGCGTGCCGTTTCTCGATCACATGCTTCACCAGATCAGCAGCCACGGGCTGATCGATCTGGAGGTGAACGCAGTAGGCGACACCCACATCGACGATCACCACACCAATGAAGACGTGGGCATCGCCATCGGCCAAGCCCTGGCGCAGGCGTTGGGCGACCGCCGCGGCATCCACCGCTTCGGCCACTTCGTGGCACCGCTGGATGAGGCGCTGGTGCAGGTGGCGCTCGATTGCAGCGGCCGGCCGCACCTGAGCTTCGGCCTGCAGATCCCGGCCCAGAAGATCGGCACCTACGACACCGAATTGGTGAAGGAGTTCTTCGTGGCGGTGGTGAACAACTCCGGCCTCACCCTGCACATCCGCCAGCTGGATGGGGTGAATTCGCACCACATCGTGGAGGCGTGCTTCAAGGCCTTCGCCCGGGCGCTGCGCCTGGCCACGGAGATCGACCCGCGCCGCGCCGGTGCGGTGCCGAGCAGCAAGGGAGTGCTGGAGCGGGCGGGAGCCTGAGCCCCGTCGGGGAGCCGCCCGCCGCCTTAACACTCCGTTACGCGATGATCAGGGTTCGCGCCTGCCGCTGCCCCGATGACCGTTGCTCCCGCTGCTGCCCCGGCTTACGACCGCGCTGATTGGGCCAGTGCGTTTCGCAACGTGGGCGTGGAGCTGGATGGGGTGGAGCTCATCGCTGCCCGTGGTGCGATTCCTGCCGAGCTGGTGGGAACGCTCTATCGCAATGGTCCCGGCCGATTAGAGCGCGGCGGCCAGTGGGTGCATCACCCCTTTGATGGCGACGGCATGATCACCGCCCTGCGCTTTGCCGGCGGCAAGGCGGAGCTGCGCAATCGTTTCGTGCGCACCGAGGGCTGGCAGGCCGAGGAGCGTGCAGACAAGTTTCTCTATCGCGGTGTGTTCGGCACCCAGAAGCCCGGCGGTGCCGTGGCCAACGCCTTCGACCTACGCCTCAAGAACATCGCCAACACCCATGTGGTGCGCCTTGGCGATCAGCTGCTGGCCCTCTGGGAGGCGGCTGAGCCCCATGCCCTGGATCCCCAAACCCTCGAAACCCGCGGCCTGAGCCTGCTCGATGGTGTGCTCAAAAAGGGTGAGGCCTTTTGTGCCCACCCTCGCTTCGATCCCGGCCACCACGGCGCCCCGCGCATGGTGACCTTCGGCGTGAAGGCTGGCCCGCGCAGCACGATTCGGTTGATGGAGTTCTCCAGTGACGGTGAGCTCCTGGCCGATAGCCGCCACAGCTTCAAGGGCTTCGCCTTTCTGCACGACTTCGCCATCACCCCCAACTGGGCGGTGTTCCTCCAGAACGCCGTGGCGTTCAACCCCACAGGCTTCGTGCTGGGTCAAAAGGGTGCGGCGCAGTGTTTGTCGTCGAAGCCCGGCGAACAGGGTCAGTTCTGGCTGATTCCCCGCAGCGGCGAGGGCAAGCCCTTGCAGATCGCGGCGCCGGAGGGCTTTGTGTTTCACCACCTCAATGCCTTCGAAGAGGGTGAGGAGCTGGTAGTGGATTCGATCTATTACGACGACTTCCCCTCCATCGGCCCGGATGTGGACTTCCGCCAGGTGGATTTCGAAACGATCCCCGCGGGTCAGCTGGTGCGCTGCCGCATCAATCTGAAAACCGGTGCCGTGAGCAAGGAGTTGCTGGAGGAGCGCACCTGCGAGTTCGCCATGGTGAATCCTGAGCGGCAGGGGCTGGAGGCCCGCATCAGCTGGATGGCGGTAGCCGAGCGGGAGCGCGGCAACGATCCATTGCAGGCGATCAAGAAACTCGATCTGGCCACAGGCGAAGGTCGGGTGTGGAGCGCCGCGCCGCGGGGCTTCGTGAGCGAGCCGCTGATGGTGCCCCGCCCTGGCGCCAGCGCGGAAGACGACGGCTGGGTGTTGTGTTTGGTCTGGAACGGTGCCCGCTGCGCCAGCGATCTGGTGATCCTTGATGCAGCGTCGCTGGCGGAGGTGGCGGTGTTGGAGCTGCCGCTGGCGGTGCCCCACGGGCTGCATGGCAGCTGGGTCCCGGCGTGATGCCTTGGTTTGTGAAGCAGGAAACCTTCCTGCGTCCCTACGCCGCCATGAAGCCCCATCTGCAGGCCCATCGGGCCTGGGTGGAGCAGTTGCGCGGGGCTGGGGTGGTGCTCAGCAGCGGCTATCTGGTGGATGGCGCCGGGCAGCCCGGAGGTGGTGGATTGCTGCTGGTGCAGGCAGGCAGCTATGCCGAAGCGGAAACCCTGGTGCTGCAAGACCCGATGGTGTGCAGCGGCGGGGTGGACTGGCGGCTGCAGGAATGGCGCCCCTCCGTGGGCGATCTGGCGGTGAGCTGAGCCCAGTTGCATCTGGTCGCAGGTGTGCCCAGGGTCCGTTGCCGATGGCTGGTTGGCTGCCGCTAGACCCAGGGGAGATGCCTTGAGGGCCATGTCCGCGCTGCGCTGTGCTGCTGCCGTTGTTGTTTGGAGTGCGGGGACGCTGGTGGCCCCAGCGCCCCTGCTGGCTCAGCCCCTGGCGTGTAGCGGAACCCTGTTGCAATTGCAGGTGCAAGAGCAGGGCCGTGCCGCCTTCGATCGCTTCCGCTTCAACCTGAGCCTGGAGGCGGAAGCTGCTACGAAGGCCGCGGCACTCGATCAGCTCAATGCCCGCTTGGCGGCGGTGCGGCAGGCGGTCACTCCCCTGGCGAGCGGCAAGCTCACGATCCCGGCGCCGTCCACCTATCGCATCGGTGCCAGCAGCAGCGGCCCGGGCCGCGATCGGGCCAGCACGTTGGTGTCGGGTGTGGTGAGCAAGGCCAACTACAACGCCCTGATCCAGCTGGCTGGACGGCTGCCGGGGGTGAATTTGGGTGGTTTCACGGCCGAGGCCGCCAGCGGCAGTGAGGCCCAGCTGCGGACGCGGTTGTTGCGCGCTGCCTTGGCTGAGGGCCAGAGCCAGGCACAGATCACGGCCGATGCCCTTGGCTTGGGGCGCGTTCAGCTGCTGCGGATTGATCAGCGCGGTGGCGGCGGGGTCATCCGGCCGATGCCCTTGGCGATGGCGGCGCGCAGCAGCTTCAGTCCCGACGAAGCCCAGGCGCCGGAGAGCTCCGTGAGCCTGGCGCTGGACTACTGCCTCTCTTGAGCCAGCAACGCTCCTAACCGGGGTTTGAGGGCCGCGAAGGCCCGGCCCCTGTGCCCTAGCTCAGCCTTGAGTGCGTGGGCCATCTCCGCAAAGTTCAGGCCGGCTTCAGGGACAAAAAACACCGGGTCGTAGCCAAAGCCGCCATCGCCGCGTGGGGTGGTGAGGATCGTGCCGGGGCAGACCCCCTCCACCTCCAGCACCACCTGGCCCTGAGGGTTGGCGAGGGCCAGCGCGGCGGTGAACTGAGCCGTGCGGGCCTCTGGGGTGTGCGCGCCGGCCGCCTCAAGCTCCCGCAGCAATCGCGCGATGCGGGCCGCGTCGCTGTCGGCATAGCGGGCGGAGTGCACGCCGGGGGCGCCGCCCAGGGCATCAACGCTGAGGCCGGAATCGTCAGCGAGGGCCCAGCAGCCGGTGGCGCGGGCCACCGCCTCGGCCTTCAGGCGGGCGTTCTCGGCAAAGGTGTGGCCTGTTTCCTCGATCTCGAGCCCTTCGGGTTGATGGCGGATTTCGAGGTTGAGATTGGTCAGAAGAGATTTGAACTCTCTGACTTTTCCCGCATTGCTGCTGGCGATAACAACGGCAGGTTTCAAACCGAAAGAGCTGAGTTGAACCAATCAAGGAGATTATTTGAGGGATCAGAAGCGCTGCCGAACAGGCTCCCAAGGAAAGCGCTGCGATGATCTGCCTTCTCGCCTACAGAGATGCCGGTGGCCAGATCGCTTCCAAGGGACTCTTGGTACTCCACCGGCGCCTCGATTGAGAGGAACTCGGGAACGATATTGTCATCGCCACCCCCGTAGAATCGGCTTTGTTCATCGTATTCAATTGTGAGCGCTGTATTCTTGACTGCCCTGTTGTAATAGGCGCCCACTCCATTATTAAAATTGGTGATAAAGTCTCTTT
>JBIIDQ010000022.1:0-12094 GCA_044238295.1 Vulcanococcus sp. | reverse complement strand
GCGCGAGCATGCAGGGTGGTGTGGTTCCAGCACAGCTCCCGCAGGGGAATGCCACGGCTCTGGCCCTGGGGCGCCTGCCAGATCAAGCGGGCACCCCAGCGGGGCAGCAACGCCTCCAGGGCGGGCAGGGCATCAGGAGCCGCCAGCACCAGCAGGCGGTGTCCATCGGCCGAAGCGGCCGGGCAACCCTGGGGCCAGGGCAACAGCCGCGCCACCGAAGCTTCCACCGCACACAGCGCATTGAGCAGTAGGGCCATGGCCGGCAGCTGTTGAGCAGCCGCCAGGGCCGGCTCCCAGGCGGGGAACTCCAAGACCAACTGCTGCCATTGCACCGCGGCAGCACTGGCCATGGTGGCCGCGGTGATGATGCCGTTACAGCCGTAGGCATGGTTCACCGCCTCGGCGGCAGCGGCATCGAGCTGCAGCAGGCGCGGCGACGCTTCTAGCGAAACGATCTCAAGCCCCAGCAGATGGCCGGGGTCGCGCAGAAACCCCCAGCGCAACGAGCCGATCCCGCTAGAGCCCCCGGCCAAGTAACCCGCCAGGCTGGCGCTGCGCACTGTGCTGGGCACCAGGCGGAGTTCGCGGCCATGGGCCTGCAGTTGCTGCTCCAGATCGGCCAGAAGGATGCCCGCCTCAGCGGTAAACACGCCGGTTCCGGCCTCCACCTGCCGCAAACGAGTCATGGCACTCAGCTCCAGCACCAGGCCCCCCGCCAGGGGAATGGCCTGGCCGTAATTCCCTGTGCCGGCTCCCCGCAGGGTGAGGCTCACCCCATGCCGCGCACAGGCAGCAGCCACCGTGAGCACCTCCTCGCTGCTGCTGGCGCGCACCCCCAACTGCGCCCGCAGCCCCTGCAACAACGGCTGAAGCACGGGTGAATAAACGAAAGCATCGGCGGCGAGCTGCTCGAGCTCACCGCTGCTGCGCAATGGCATCAGGCCCGCAGCTCGCAGGTCGCCGGCGAGTTGCTCCAACTGCTCGAGGCTGGCCGGCTGAGGCAGGGGCTGGGGCAGAGCGCTGGGCAGCAACAAGGCCATCGGCGGTTCAAGGGGCGGCAGGGATCCCCAGGCTGGCAAGACTTGGCGCCGGCTGCTCAGTGATCGCTGCCGGCAGCCACTGACCCGCCCGCAGAACCCGCCGCTGCGGCGGGCGCGCTAACAAGTCGCTCCAACAGCAAGCACTGGTGATCAAGAGATCGGCAGGCGCCCCACGGCGCACGATGCCGTCCCAGGCCAAAGCAAGCATTCGGGCTGGCACGGTCGTAAACGGCGCCAACCCCTGACGCTGCCAGGGGGGGCAGTGAGCCACGCGGCTAGTCAGTCGCAACAGCTCCAACGGGTCGAAATCACCGCTGGGATCCCAGGGGTCTTGCACGTTGTCGCCTCCTACGGCCACGGCCACGCCGGCGCGCTGCAGTTGCCGCACCGGAGCCATCGGTCGCTGCGAGAGATCCTGATCTCCGCGGCGGCCGAGCAGCCAAAAGTTGGTGGTAGGGAGAGCCACCACTGCCACTTGCCAATGGGCCAGTCGTTCCGCCAGCCGTTGCTGCGCCGTTAGCGGCAGGAGCCCCATGCTGCTGGCATGGCTGCAGGTGATCAACACCTCGGGCCGCACGCGGGCGAGCTGATCCAACAGCAGGCGCACACCATGACCAGGGGCGTCACCGCTTTCATCCACGTGCAGGTCGACCCCGCAACCGAGCTCTGCCGCCAGCTTCAGCAGAGCATGCAGCGCCTGTGCATCGCGCCGCCCTCGCGGATACGGCGGCCCCAGCACCCCACCCAGCACTCCACCCGCCGCGGCCACACGGCGCGCCAAGCCATGGCCCGCAGGTGTGCTCCATTGATCGAGACGCCCCAGAGCCACCAGCTGCAAATCCACGCGGCCACGCCACTGCTGCTGGAGCGCCAACAAGGCCTCCCAACTCGGCTCCGCAGCGGGTCCGCCGCTATCCACATGGCTGCGGATGGCACGCAAGCCATAACGCCATGCCTGATCCAAGGCTCGTTCACCCCGAATCAACACCTCCTCAACGGTGCGCTGCTGCCCCTCTCGCAGGTTGACCTCCAGAGCAGCAGCCATGCCACCACTCCGATTGGGATGCGCCGCCCAGCTGAAGGCCTTATCGAGATGAGCATGGGCATCCACCGGAGGGGTGAGGGCCAGAGGCAAGCCGTGCGCGGAAGGCAACGGCCGAATAGCCCCAATGCGTCCCTGCTCGAGATCGAGCTCCACCGGCACCAAACCATCGGCATCGCCGCAGGGAAGATCCACCTGCAACGGATCGAGCAGCGGTCGCGGCAGCTGCAAGCGCAACACGCTGGGGGGATCAGGCTTCATGGGTCGACGCCCTCAGCATCAGCAGCTGCCCCGCCAGGCCCAGGGTGAGAATGCGGTAGCGGGGAAGTGTTAGCCCTGGCAGCAGGGTCTGTCCGCCGATCTGGGTGCTGTAGACGCTAAACAAGCCTGCGTTGAGGCGTCGACTGTCCGCCGCGGCCAGCTGACCCAAGACAGCCTGCTGCCCCTGGATCAGCTCAGAACAGTTTTGGATCAGCAGGCGGGCCACCATCGGCAAGCCGTTGTTGCTGCAGAGCTCCTGATCAGCCAGCAGCACCAGCTGCTCTCCGGCAAATGCCTCGAAGTCACGTTCATCCGGATTGGTAGCCACCAGGGCACCGCCTAGGAGCAAGGCAACGATCCACCAGCCCCATGGCCTCCTCGAACCGCCGCGCCAGTCCATCCGGGGCTTCAACTCACGTTGGTAGGATGACTCAGCCCTGGCGGGCGTAGCCAAGTGGTTAAGGCACCGGATTGTGATTCCGGCATTCGGGGGTTCAAGTCCCCTCGTCCGCCCCTGCTCGAAGCCCCTGTCACTCCCTGAGTGGCGGGGGCTTCACCCTTTCTTCAGCACTGCATCGAGAAGGGCGTCGGCCCCCACACGCACGGGGTCAACCACGGGCAAACCGGTTTCTCCGGCCAGCAGATGCGCCTGCTCGGCAGCGCCGTGAGCATCCAACAACGCTGTATTTAGGGCAATGGCACGAACCCGCGGCCGCAGGCCATCGGGACGCCCCAGGGCCGCCAATGCTTCACAGGCAGCGATCAACTCCGGCAACGGAGGAATCGCCACAGGCTCCGCACCGGGTCTGGTGCGCACGTGGGTCTGACCAGCGCGGTGCACCAGCAACAGATCCGTGGGTTGGCTGCCACGCATGAGTGGCAGGGTGGCCGTGGAGCCGGGATGGGCCAACGAGCCCTGGCCTTCCACCAGCACCAGCGCTTCTGGGCCAGCCCCTTCGGCTGCGGCAAGCACCGCCGCCTCCACTGCGCCACCGGCGTAATCCACGCGCACGGCATCGAGCGCCACCCCCTGGCCGCTGATCAGGATCCCGGCCTGACCCGTACCCACGAAGCGGGCATCGATGCCACGTCGCTGCGCCGCCGCCTGCAGCTCCAGGCAGGCGCTCATCTTGCCCACGGCCATGTCTGACCCCACCGCGAGCAAGCGGCGGCAGGGCAACTGGGCACAGCGGGCCGTGGCCACCTCCAGCTCCACCGGCTCCTGACGCAGATCCCAGATCCACTGGCCAGGGGCCAAGGGCAGCGCGCCAAACTCTGGATCTGCAGCCAGTCGGCTGTGCAGACCGCTGGCAAGGCTCACTCCGGCCCGCAGCGCTGCTACCACATCGGCCCGCATCTCCGCTGGCAGTCGGCCGCCTGATGGCGCCAGACCCACCACCGCCACCGCAGGCCCGTAGGCCAGGGCAGCGGCCAGATCAGCCACCACGGGCACAGAGCGCTCAATGCCGGAGATCGCCCGCAGATCGCCTCCGGCATGGACAGGATCAATCACCGCCACGATCGGCCCACGGCGGTAGCGCAGCATCGCCAGCCCGGTCTTGCCCGAGAGGTTGTCGAGACCGCCGTGCTGCAGGAGCACCAGAGGAGCATCGGCGCTGAGCATCAGCCCACCTCCTGGAGTTGCTGAACGCCGAGGCCTGGGCGCGCCGCCGGCTGAAGCACATCCCCCTGGCACTCAGGGCCGGCGAAGGGATCGTCAACCAAGTTGAGATGGCTATCGAGATCGGGCCAGCGCACCAGCGGCAGCAGCTGGGCGGCAGCGCTGTTCAGCAGGCCGCCATCGGAATAGCAACCGAGCATCACCCCCAACCCCAGTCGGCGAGCCGTGCGGGCCATCAGCAATCCCTCGCTCAGCCCACCGCACTTCACCAATTTGATGTTGATGCCATCCACATGGGGGGCCAAGCGCAACAAATCACGCAGATCCCAACAGCTCTCATCGGCCACCAGCGGAATCGGCGCCAGGCCGATCAGGGCCGCAAAGCCAGCGGTATCCAGCTCACGATCGCGCTGCGGTGGCAGGGGCTGCTCCACCAGCACGACCCCCTGATCAGCCAGCCAAGGGATCATCTGCCGGGCCCCTTCCAAATCCCAGCCGCCATTGGCATCGATCTGCAATTCATCGCCAAGGCGCAAGGCGGCGCGCACGGCTTGCACCAAGACGCGATCGTGGTCGAGGCCATCGGGTGATCCGAGCTTGAGCTTGATGCGGGTGGAGGGCAGCTGCAGCCGCCAACGCTCAAGCCGCGCCAACACAGCCGAGGGCTCGCCGAGCCCAAGCGTGACGCTGGTGGCGACACAAGCTCCAGGATCCAGCCCCCAGAGCCGATGCAGCGGTTGCCCCAAGCGCTGCCCCCACCAGTCGTGCAAGGCCAGATCAAGGCCGCAGCGCGCCGGTGGGCTCAGGTCGGCCAGTAGAGGCTCCAGCGCTTGGAGCGGCTGAGGCTGGAGGCCCGCCAAGCGGGGTGTCAGCGCCTCCAGCTCGGCGGCAATGGCATCGGTGTCGAAGGCGCGGTGACCGGTATCAAAACCACCGGTTTCGCCGCGACCGAGTACACCCTCGTGCTCAACTTCCACCAACAGATGCTCCACAGCACTGGTGGTGCCGCGACTGATCGCCAGCGGCACCAGCTTGTGGAGGGGAAAACGATGCAGGCGAAGGCGCATGACCCCAGGGCGCTGCCTTCAAGCTGGCACGACCACCGAAGCCCTGCCATCTCTGGCTGATTCACAGGCGCTCCAGCGATACCGGAAACTGGAGCAATGACGGCGACACAACTCAGCGCACCCACCGCCCCGACAGCGGCAGAGAGCGGGCGCGGCAGCTACTGGATCACCACCTTCGGCTGCCAGATGAACAAGGCAGATTCCGAGCGCATGGCCGGGATCCTCGAATCGATGGGCTACTGCGAGGCGCAGGCCGAGCTCGAGGCCGATCTGGTGCTTTACAACACCTGCACGATCCGCGATAACGCCGAGCAGAAGGTTTACAGCTACTTAGGCCGCCAGGCGCAGCGCAAACGCACCAACCCCAATCTCACCCTGGTGGTGGCCGGTTGCGTGGCCCAGCAGGAAGGCGAGTCGCTGCTGCGCCGCGTGCCCGAACTGGATCTGGTGATGGGCCCCCAGCACGCCAATCGCCTCGATGTGCTGCTGGCCCAGGTGGAGCAGGGCCAGCAGGTGGTGGCCACCGAAGAGCACCACATCCTCGAAGACATCACCACCGCCCGCCGCGACAGCAGCATCTGCGGCTGGGTGAATGTGATCTACGGCTGCAACGAGCGCTGCACCTATTGCGTGGTGCCCTCGGTGCGGGGCAAGGAGCAATCCCGCCTGCCCGAAGCGATCAAGCTCGAGATGGAGGGCTTAGCCGCCCAAGGGTTCAAGGAGATCACCCTGCTGGGCCAAAACATCGATGCCTATGGCCGCGATCTCCCCGGCATCACGCCGGAAGGGCGCCGCCAGCACACCCTCACGGATCTGCTGCAGTTCGTGCACGACGTGGAGGGCCTCGAGCGCATCCGCTTCGCCACCAGCCACCCGCGTTATTTCACCGAACGACTGATCGATGCCTGCGCCGATCTGCCCAAGGTGTGCGAGCACTTCCACATCCCCTTCCAGAGCGGCGACGACGACGTGCTCAAAGCGATGGCCCGCGGCTACACGGTGGATCGCTACCGGCGCATCATCGAGCGCATCCGCGAACGCATGCCCGATGCCTCGATCAGCGCCGATGTGATCGTGGCCTTCCCCGGTGAAACCGACGCGCAATACCGCCGCACCCTCGATCTGATCGAGGAGATCGGCTTCGATCAGGTGAACACCGCCGCCTACTCCCCTCGCCCCAACACCCCCGCCGCCGACTGGCCGAACCAGCTGAGCGAGGAGGTGAAAGTGGAGCGCCTGCGTGAGATCAATGCCCTGGTGGAGCGAGTGGCTAGGGAGCGCAGCGCCCGTTACGCCGGCCGCATGGAACAGGTGCTGGTGGAGGGCATCAACCCGAAGGACTCCGAGCAGGTGATGGGGCGCACCCGCACCAATCGCCTCACCTTCTTCCCCGCCGCCCGGGCTGCTGGCGGCCGATGGCAAGCTGGCGACCTGGTGGATGTACGCATCGATGAAGTGCGGGCCTTCTCCCTCAGTGGCAGCGCCGTTGCCTGAGGTTCAAGCCCTGGTCAGGGCCTGAATCGCTGATACGTTTGGCCTCTCCTATCCGGTCCCGATGAGCTCCGCACCCACGCAACTCGGCCTGGTGTTCGGAGGGGTATCCGGTGAGCATGCGGTGTCGATTCGTTCGGCCAACACCGTGGCTGCAGCCCTGCGGCGGGGCGCGAATGCCAGCCGCTACAAGCTGCACTGCTTCTACATCGATCAATGGGGCCACTGGTGGCCCCCCGCAGTGGCTGATGCGGTGCTGGCCAAGGGAACACCAGCCAGCCGTCATGAACTGCCGGCCGCGCCGCTGCGTTCTGGCTTCCAGGGATTTCCGGAAGGAGCCCTAGACGTTCAGGTTTGGCTACCGGTGCTGCATGGCCCCAATGGTGAAGATGGCACGATCCAGGGGCTGTTCAGCCTGATGCAGGTGCCCTTCGTGGGTTCTGGGGTGCTGGGCTCAGCCGTTGGGATGGACAAGCAGGCCATGAAGGCCGCCTTTGGTGCCGCCGGTCTGCCCCAGGTGCCCTACGCCTGTGTGAATGCTCAAGATCTCAGCACCAACCCCCAAGAACTGCTGCTGCGCCTCGAGCAACAACTGGGTTATCCCTGTTTCATCAAACCGGCCAACCTCGGCTCCTCGGTGGGCATCAGCAAGGCCACCAACCGCGGCGAGCTGTTGGCCGGACTGGAACTGGCCGCAAGCCACGATCCCCGACTGGTGGTGGAACAAGGAGTGAATGCCCGGGAACTGGAATGCGCCGTGCTGGGCGGCCGCAGCATGCAGGCCTCGGTGCTGGGGGAGATCTGCTTCGATGCCGACTGGTACGACTACGACACCAAATACAGCGAGGGGAAAAGCCACACGGTGATTCCCGCTGAGGTTCCGGATGCGCTCAGCGAACGCGCACGCGCCATGGCGATTGCGGCTTGCAGGGCTGTCGCAGCTGAAGGGTTGGCGCGGGTGGATTTCTTCCTCGATCGCCAGAGCGGCGAGCTCTGGCTTAATGAGATCAACACCCTGCCCGGTTTCACCAGTCAGAGCATGTACCCGATGCTTTGGGAAGCGACTGGGTTACCGCTTGAAGAGCTCGTGCACCAACTGGTCCAACTGGCGCAAGAATCAGGCCAACCAGCGATCGGGAGGAGGGCAGTCGCCGCATGAGCCACGGATTGCTTTGGCTGCCACTGCTGGTGGTCTTCCCTTTGATCACCGCCCTGGGATGGCTCGAACGGCGCCGTCAGCGGTTGTTCCGCGATTGGGCCGCAGGAGCTGAACTCTCCAAGCTCGATGACTGCGGCGGCGCCAAGTTGATCAGCGGACTCCTCTCCTGGAGTGTTTTTGAGTCAGGGAAACTGGTGGAGAAAGGGCAGTTTGAGGTGAAAACCCTCGAGAAGGTGGAGCTGCTCGCCCTTGGTTCCGGCGAGGCCCCTCTCACTGAGGAATCCCAGGGCGCCTGTCGGCTCCGCCTGATCAGCGGCAGCGAACACCGTGATGTGCCTTTTGCCGACGCAGATCGGGCACGCGGTTGGATCGCCGAGCTGATGTCGCGCTCGCGCTGCGAGCTGTGACCAGGAGCCCCGCCCGGCCAGTCATTGCTCCAGAACGGCGCCGGCAACTGCGGCAACAACGGCGTCAGGAGCGGCTTCGGCAGCTCTGGCGGATCAGTTTGCTCAGCGCCACTGCGGCCGGACTGGGCTGGGGATTGCTCAGGGAAGGCTGGGTGTTGCGCACCCCCAATCAGATTGAAGTTCTGGGCAGTTCCCAAGTCACCCGTGAGCAGGTGATCCGCGAAGCGCAGCTGCGCTTCCCGCAGCCCTTGCTGGCGCTCAAACCGCAGGAGCTTGCCCAGCGCCTCTCCTCCGCGCTCCCGGTGGAACAGGTGCAGGTCAGCCGCCTAATGCTGCCGCCGCGGCTACGGATCAGCCTGGTGGAGCGGGAGGCGGTCGCCCAGGCCCAACGGCGCACCAGCCGAGGCGTTGAACGTGGCTACGTCGATCGGCTCGGCAATTGGATGACCAGTCGCCAGCAACGCGGCAGTGGCACAGCACGCACTCCCCAGGTGATGGTGATGGGCTGGCAGGAGCGGCTTCGCACCCCCCTGGCCGATGTGCTCGCGCAGCAACAGCAGCTAGGCAGCACCCTGCAGCAGGTGCGTTTTGAAACCAATGGCAGTCTCTGGTTGCGCACCGCTGCCCTCGGCGATGTGCACCTTGGCCTCCCCGATGATCGCCTTCCTCGCCGGCTGGAGGTGCTTCGCCATCTCTCAACGCATCTGCCCAAACAGATCAAGAACCTGAAGATCCAATCGATCGATCTCAGCGACCCCGAGCAACCCGAACTCGGGCTTCCTGGCAAGAGTCGAATCAGCATCGCCACGCTGCAGCAAGCCACCGCGGCAGCGAACGCACAGTCGGCCGCCAACCGCAAACCACCCAATCGCTCCGAGCCCACCGCCGCAGCAACACCCAACAGCGCAATCGATTGATTGAAGGCGTTGATTGATGCCGGCCGCCGGACCAATCAAGGCGTGCAAACGGTGACAGGCCGTTGCAGCACCGATGTCGGCAGGCAAAGGTATGGCGACTCCTGCGGCTGATCGAACAGATCAACGACATAATGCTGCGCAGCACCACAGGCATGGGACCTTCTATGGAGATCGCAGCTGAAGGCCTCAGTGCCAGCAGCAACGGAGCGAGCGGGATCGTGCCCAGCCAGTCAGCCCGCATCGAAGTGATCGGCGTTGGCGGTGGCGGCAGCAACGCTGTCAACCGCATGATTGCGTCCGATCTGCAAGGAGTTGGGTATCGCGTGCTCAACACTGATGCGCAGGCGTTGCTGCAATCAGCTGCCAAGCAACGCGTGCAGTTGGGTCAAAAACTGACCCGCGGATTAGGTGCAGGTGGCAATCCTGCAATCGGTCAGAAAGCGGCTGAAGAATCCCGCGCCGATCTCGCCCAGACCCTCCAGGGAGCTGACCTCGTCTTCATCGCTGCCGGCATGGGCGGTGGAACCGGCACCGGCGCAGCGCCTGTCGTTGCTGAGGTTGCCAAGGAATGCGGCGCCCTCACCGTGGGCATCGTGACCAAGCCGTTCGGCTTTGAAGGCCGTCGCCGCATGCGCCAAGCCGAGGAGGGCATTGCCCGCCTGTCGGAGCATGTCGACACGCTGATCGTGATCCCGAACGACCGTCTGCGTGAAGCAATCGCCGGAGCTCCCCTTCAAGACGCCTTCCGCGCCGCCGACGACGTGCTGCGCATGGGTGTGAAGGGGATCAGCGACATCATCACCAAGCCCGGCCTGGTGAACGTTGACTTCGCCGACGTGCGCTCCGTGATGACCGACGCCGGCACCGCCCTGCTGGGCCTTGGCGTGGGCTCGGGTCGCTCCCGCGCCACCGAAGCCGCTCAGGCCGCGATCAGCAGCCCCCTGCTCGAGGCAGCCCGCATCGATGGCGCCAAGGGCTGCGTGATCAACATCTCCGGCGGCAAGGACATGACCCTCGAGGACATGACCACCGCATCCGAGGTGATCTACGACGTCGTGGATCCAGAGGCGAACATCATTGTGGGCGCTGTGGTGGATGAGCGCCTGGAGGGCGAAATCCACGTGACCGTGATCGCCACGGGCTTCGAAGGTGGAGGGAGCTACCGGCCTGATCGCAGCATTGCCAGCTTCGCCAGCAGCGCCTCTGCCGCCACTGATGCGGATCAATCCGGTGCATCCATTCCGTCATTCCTGCTCAATCGCCAACGCGAGAGCTGAAGCACGGGGATTGGGGTGACCCGGAGTCCACGCCTGCTCGGAGCATCCCGTGTGGCTGCTCCCTTCCGGTCCTGACCAGATTTGGGCGTCCGGGCCGCATGGGTCCGAGTCAGTTAGATGCTAGCAATGGGCCCCGGCCGCGAGAGCTTTTCGGTGCGACCTGCTGATCTGCTCACCTGCAAGCAGGAGGGCCGTCCCATCGCCGCCCTGACTGCTTGGGATGCACTCTCGGCAGCGTTGGTGGAACAGGCCGGTGCCGATCTGATCCTGGTGGGCGATTCGCTCGCGATGGTGGTGCTGGGTCACACCACCACCCTGCCGGTCACGCTCGACGAGATGATCCTGCACACCTGCGCCGTCGGGCGTGGCCTGCAGCGTCCGAGTGCTCAGCAACCGCTGATCGTGACCGATCTACCCTTCCTCAGCTACCAGTGCGGGGTTGATGCCGCGGTAGCGGCCGCTGGTCGGGTGCTGAAGGACAGCCCAGCGGCGGCAGTGAAGCTTGAGGGTGCTGAACCAGAAACCTTGGCCGTGGTTGACCGGCTAGTGCGCAGCGGCATTCCGGTGATGGGGCACCTGGGGCTGACGCCCCAGTCGGTGCATCAGCTGGGGTACCGGCGCCAGGCCAACGACCCCCTGAGCCAGGAACGGCTGCGCCGCTCGGCCAGAGACCTAGAAGCCGCGGGCTGCTTCGCGCTGGTGCTTGAGCACGTCCCCGCCGAACTAGCAACAGGCCTCAGCCAGGAGCTCACGATTCCCGTGATCGGGATCGGCGCCGGCGACCAGTGCGACGGTCAGGTGCGCGTGACCGCCGACCTGCTGGGCCTCACCGAGCGACAGCCACCCTTCTCCCCGCCACTCCTGGCCGGCCGCAGCCTCTGCATTGAGGCCCTCAGAGGTTGGGTGGCTGGTCTGCAACCCCAGGACCCTGTTCATCCCACCACGCCAGAAGCTCCCGCAGCACCACATTGCTGAGGGCAAGCCCCTCGGGATCACTGAGCCTCCAACGGGGCCCCTCCCGCAACAACAATCCCTGCTCCACAAAGGGCTGCAAACGCTGCTGCAGCTCCGCTGGAGCTTCAAGCGCGACGCCCTCCCGCCGCCTGAGGCCCACAAGCCATCGCTCATCCAGGGGCATGCCAGCGGTGTCTAGATCAGCGGCTGATGCCGCCTGGGGTTTCAGCTGCGCAACCCAGGCGGCGTAGGCCTCACGGGTTCGAGGCCTGGCCAGCCGCTCGCCCCAAGGGGCCGAGGTGGCCCCCATCCCAAATCCCCACCAGCCTGCGCCACTCCAGTAGACGCGGTTATGGCGGGAGGCGTGGCCTGGGAGCGCGTAGTTGGAGATCTCGTAGTGGCCGTAACCCGAGGCCGCCAGCCGACGGGCCGTGAGCTCCATCAGATCAGCTGCCAGATCGCTTTCCGGCAGATGCAGCGCACCTCTCTGCTCAAGCCGCTCGAACACGGTTCCCGGCTCCACGATCAGGTCGTACACCGATAGGTGGGGCGGTTGGAGCGCGAGGGCCTGCTCCAGCTGCTCGCGCCAGCCCGGCAGGGTCTGTCCTGGTAGACCCTGGATCAGATCCAAGCTCCAGCTCTGCAGGCGACCGCTGCGCTGAGCCTGTTGCAGCCACCCAGCCGCCTCCAAGAGATCACGGCAGCGATGGCGGCGCCCGAGCTGCTCCAGAACCACATCGCTGAAGCTCTGGCCGCCCAGGCTCACCCGATTCACCCCTGCCGCCAGGTAGGCCGCAAGACGCGCCTGATCAAAGCTGGCGGGATCCAGCTCGAGGCTCACCTCAGCACCAGCGACCA
>JBIIDQ010000021.1:0-12095 GCA_044238295.1 Vulcanococcus sp. | reverse complement strand
ACCGTCATATGGCTGGCTGGGGCTGGGGGCTAGCCAATGGTGTCGTGACCTTTGTCCTGGGCCTGATCATCGTCACGATGAAGGCAGGCGGTTTGCTGAGCGTGCTGGGGATCCTCGTGGGGATCAGCTTCTTGTTCAGCGGCATCGATCTGCTGGTGTTCAGCGCCGCTTTCCACGGGCCCGATGATCGCGGTGGCCCGGCTCAGCCGGCCTGATCCAGCAGGTCAGCCTCGCTGCCTTCCTGCATAGGCAGCAACCAGATGGAGCCCGTTTCCTGGTGAATTTCGATCCGAAATTCCTGCCCGGGCTCCAACCCCATGCGGCGGGTGTAGGCGTGGCCAATCAGCAAGTTGCCATTGCCGTGAACCCGGGTGCGGAACTCCGCTTGCCTGCCGCGGCTACCAGAGCCGCCGCCTGAGCTGCCGCTCTGGCTGGGCAATTTGTAGCCCTTGGCTTCCACGAGGGCCCGGTAGAAACTCTTCTTGAGCACGCGTCCGCTCGGGCCCACATAGCCACAGGCTCGAGCAATCTGATCTTCAGGACGATTGCTCAGTGATCGCGCTTTGTCGAGCAGTGCCTTCCCTTCCAGCATCTGCACGGGTGTGATCACCTTCTCTTCGACGAACACCGGGCAAGCTGAGGACTGTTCGCCCGATTGTGCCGATCAACTGCAATCAACCGCAAGGGCTAAGTGAAAGAAAAAGTTCAGAGCAGATAGAGGAGTCCGTAGAGGACGACCCAGATCCCATCGACGAAGTGCCAGTAGAGCTCTGCAGCCTCCAAAGGGAACTGGTTGTCGACACTGATGCGCCCGCCCTCGCGGCTCTGCCACCAGACGATGAGGATCATCAGTCCTCCCAGGGTCACGTGTAGGCCGTGGAAGCCCGTGATCGCATAGAAGGTGCTGGCGAACAGATTGTCGGTCAGGCCAAAGGGCAGCGAGAAGTATTCCTTCATCTGACCGGCCAGAAAACTGAAGCCCAGCAGTGCGGTGACCAGCAGCCAGCTCTGGCACAAGGCGTGCTTGCCCCGGCGCAGGGCGGCGCCGGCACGGTGGAAGGTAAAGCTGCTGACCAGCAACAACACGGTGTTGATCGTGGGCAACACCAGTTCCAGTTCGTAGGTGTGTCCGGCCGGCAGCGGGTTCACGGCCCGGAAGGTCAGGTACGCCGCGAAAAATCCGGCGAAGGTCATGCCATCGGCGACCAGGAAGGTTGCCAAGCCAAACAGGCGGTGGTCGCTGTGGCCGTGCTCTGCCTCAGCGACGTCGGGCTGAATGGTGTCGGGTTGGGTGCTGGTCATGGCTGATCTCCCTGGCCGAGGCTCCATAAGTCGCGGCCGCTGCTGGCTTGGAGGCTCAGTTCGCCAGGCGCAACGCCGTAGCCATAAGGCTCATGCACCAGCGGCGGCTCACCCTTCCAGTTCTCAACGGGGGGTGGGGAGCTGGTGAGCCATTCCGGGGTGAGGGCATTCCAGGGGTTGTCACCGGCCGGAGCGCCGTTGAAGGCGCTCATGACCACATTGATTAGGAACGGAACCGTGCTGATCGCCATCAAAAGAGCACCGGCACTGCTCAATTGATTAATCAGGGTGAACTGGGGATCGTATTCGGCGACACGGCGAGGCATGCCATTGAGGCCAAGCCAGTGCTGGGGAGCAAAGCAGAGGTTGAAACCCACAAAGGTCAGCCAAAAATGCAGCTGGCCGAGAGGTTCATTGAGCAGTCGGCCGATCACCTTGGGATACCAGTGATAGATCGAAGCGAAGATCACAAACACCGTGCCGCCATAGACGATGTAGTGGAAATGGCCCACCACGAAGTAGGTGTCATGCACATGAATGTCGAAGGGCACTTGGGCTAGTGCCACACCGGTGATGCCTCCGAACACGAAGTTCGCGATGAAGCCGCAGCAGAACAGCATCGCCGTGTTCAAGCTCAGCTTTCCGCCCCAGAGGGTGGCTAGCCAGTTAAAGAACTTGATGCCGGTGGGTACGGCGATAAAGGCGGTGGCGATCGTGAAGAACAGGCGCATCCATGGAGGTGTGCCGCTGGTGAACATGTGGTGAGCCCACACGATCAATCCGAGAAACACAATGGCCAGGATCGAATACACCATGGTTGTGTATCCGAAGAGCGGCTTGCGGGCATGCACGGGCAGGATCTCGCTAACGAGCCCGAAGGCCGGCAGCACCATGATGTAGACGGCCGGATGGGAATAAAACCAGAACAGGTGTTGGTACACCACGGCATTGCCGCCCATCGCCGGATTGAAGAAACCGGTGTGAGCAATGATGTCGAAGCTGAGCAGCACAAGGGTGCCGGCCAATACCGGTGTGGAGAGCACCACCAAGATGCTGGTGCCGAGCATGGCCCAGCAGTACATCGGCAGCTGCATGAGCTTCAGGCCTGGTCGCCGCAGCTTCAGGATCGTGGCAATGAAGTTGATGCCACCAAAGATGGAACTTCCGCCCAGCAGCAGCACACTCAGGATCCAGATGATCTGTCCGGTGGCGGGTGTGGTGGTGCTGAGCGGGGGATAGGCCGTCCAGCCGGACTGGGCTGCGCTGGCGAAGAAGTAGCTGCTGATCAGCAGGATTCCGGCTGGTGGAATCAGCCAGAAGGCCACGGCGTTCAGTCTGGGGAAGGCCATATCCCGAGCGCCCACATAGAAGGGGATCAGGTAGTTGCCGAAGGCACCATTCACTACAGGCACGATCCACAGGAAGATCATCACCGTGCCGTGCAGGGTGAGCACTTCGTTGTAGGTCTCCCTCGGGAGGAAATCCGAGATTGGTGTGATCAGTTCGGTGCGGATCGCTCCGGCTAGGGCTCCACCGATCAGATAAAAGATGAAACCGCACACCATGTATTGCAGCCCGA
The DNA here is from genome assembly GCA_044238295.1 of Vulcanococcus sp. Taxonomy (GTDB): domain Bacteria; phylum Cyanobacteriota; class Cyanobacteriia; order PCC-6307; family Cyanobiaceae; genus Vulcanococcus. The sequence continues at coordinate 9,214 of JBIIDQ010000021.1, read as the reverse complement.
TCACCTTGTGGTCGGTGCTGAAGCTCAAGTAGCGCAGCCAGCCCTGGGGTTGCAATGACCCCGTGCTGCTGGGTTCAGGCATCAGGCTGATCGTCATGACTGCACCGCTGTGGTGGTGGCAGGAGTTGCCGGACTGTTTTTGGCGACCCAGGCCGCAAAGCTTTCGGGTTCTTCAACGATCACGCTGGAGCGCATTCCGCCGTGATACGGCCCGCAGAGTTCGGCGCAGACGATCGGGTACTGCCCTGCGCGGGTCGGGGTGAAGCTCAGCAGGGTTGGCTGTCCAGGAATCACGTCCTGTTTCAGTCGGAACTGCGGAACCCAGAAGGCATGGATCACGTCAAGAGCCTTCATTTGGAGAGCCACAGGTTGTCCAACGGGGACATGAAGCTCGCCAGAGGTGATGTCGGAGTCGGGGTAGTGAAAGATGAAGGCGAACTGCATCGCGGTGACATCGACCGGAAGAGGGGCGATGGCCGGATCACCATCGAGCGATACGGGGCTGATGCCGCCCCAGGTGCGCTCCTCTGAACCCGCCATGCTGTGCATGCTGTGGTCATTGAGCGGTGTCATGCCGCCCATGCGGTCATAGATGTCGTAGCTGTAGATGCCTACAAAGAGCACAACTACAGCTGGGATCGCCGTCCAGAGAATTTCGAGCGGCAAGTTGCCCTCAATCGCGGCGCCATCGCCCGTTTCTCCAGCTCGACGCCTAAACCTGACAAGGCTGTAGACGATCAGGCCCACGATCCCGATAAATAGGATCGTGCCGATGCTGAACAAAACCCTAAAGAGTTCGTCGTAAACGGGCGCATTTGCGCTGGCGTCCACCGGCAAAAGGTTGACGTTCTGGCCCACCCACAGCCCTGTGAGCACCAGGGCCATGCCGGCCAGCAAGGTGAGGATGGAGGAGGGGATCCGCATAGCTGCGGCTTCGTGCATCCAACCCTATGGACGTTTTGAGGCGCCCGTGCTGCTGCTGTTGATGTTCGCAGCAATCAGTGGAGATCTGGTGAGGGATCGCACACCGTATGCAACGGCAATTGATGCAAACGTGTGCGTCGCAGTAGCCATCGTTAGCTTCATCGGAACAGCTGTTTGCATCACGGGATGACGGCGATCACGCTCCAACCCCTCGCAAGTCGGCGCGGAGCGCTCGGGGCACTTAGCGCTCACCTGTTGGTGGCTTTGATCGCGCTGGTGGGTATCGGCGGGGCCACCCGAGTGATGGAAGCCGGCCTGGCTTGTCCCGACTGGCCCCTCTGTTACGGCTCGCTCCTGCCAGGCCGGCAGATGAACCTTCAGGTGTTCCTCGAGTGGTTCCACCGCCTCGACGCCTTCGTTGTTGGAGTGGGTTTGTTGGTTCAGGCCGTGGCGACCTGGTGGTGGCGTCGTGAGTTGCCGCGCTGGGTGCCGTGGCTGTCAGTGGCTGCGCTTCTACTCGTTGCGGTTCAGGGCGCCTTGGGGGCCTTAACAGTCACCCTGCTGTTGCCGTTCCCTGTGGTGACGGCGCATCTGATCACTGCGCTGCTGTTGGTGGCTCTGCTCAGTGCCTGCACCCAGGCGCTGTTGGAGCCGTCGTCGCTACCCACGGCTCCGAACAAGAGCTTTCCGTGGCTCAACAACGCGTGGCCATTGTTGATCGGTGCCGTTGTTCTCCTTGCAATCGGTCAGTGCCTGCTGGGTGGGCTGATGGCGACCCAGTGGGCCGCTGGACGTTGTCTCAGTAGCGGTGAAGGGTGCAGTTGGTTGCTGGCCCATCGCCTCGGAGCTCGGCCCGTGGCTTTGGCTGTGATCACAGCGGCGCTTCTCGTGGCCTGGCGCCGTCCTGCAGAACGAACCCTCGCCGTACTAGCGGCCATCGCCGTTGTCGCTCAGATCGCGCTCGGCGTCTTCAGCCTGCGCCTCACCTTGTCGGCACCGGCCGTCACCGTGGCCCATCAGCTGGTAGCGGCCTTCTTGGTGGCGGTGCTGGCCGCCTTGTTCAGCCGCAGCCTTCTTCAGCCTTCCCCGCAGGAGTTCTCTCATGGTTAGTGCACCTGCAACAGCTCCAGCCCTCACCCGTGATCAGGTGGTGCCCTCCAGGGCCCGCATCAAGCTCCCGCCCTGGTTGGAGATCGCCAAGCCGCGCCTGATCCCGCTCCTATTGGCGACCACCCTGGGGGGGATGGCCCTCTCGGAGGGTTGGCCGCTCCCCCCGCTCAGGCTCGCTTGCACCCTCGGTGGTGGGGCCCTGGCAGCCGCAGCAGCGGGGGTTCTCAATTGTTTGTGGGAGCAGGAGCTGGATGGGCGGATGTTGCGCACCAGTTCCCGTGCCCTCCCTTCCGGCAGGCTGTCGATGGGCACGGCCTTTGCGATCGCCGTCGCCCTTGCGCTCACGGCCGCCACGTTGTTGGTCGGTGGGGTGAACTGTCTGGCCGCCAGCTTGGCGCTGCTTGGCCTGTGCAGCTACGTGCTGCTCTACACGGTGCTCCTCAAGCCCCGCACCACCCAGAACATCGTGATCGGCGGCGTCGCTGGTGCCATCCCGCCTCTGGTGGGTGCAGCGGCCGCCACAGGCCATCTGGGCTTGGGCAGCTGGTGGTTGTTCGCCTTGGTGATGGTCTGGACCCCAGCCCATTTCTGGGCATTGGCACTCCTGCTGAAAGACGACTACCGCGCGGTTGGCATTCCAATGCTCCCCGTGGTGAAGGGCACAGCGGCCACGGCTCGGGGCATCAGCCTGTACGCCGCAGCCACCGTGTTGCTCAGCCTCTTCGGGATCTGGGCTCTTCCGAGCGGAGGTCTGCTCTATGGCCTCTTATTGCTGCCCTTCAACGCCCGTTTGATTCAGATGGCCTGGCGGTTGCATCGCGATCCTGACGACGTGCAGCGGGCCCGTGGCTTGTTCCGATGGTCGATCTTCTATCTCTTTGGCATCTGCTTGCTGCTGCTGATGGCCCGCCTCCCAGCTGGTGAGCAGTTCAGTCGCCAGGGATGGGATCTGATCGCCATGGCAGGGTCCGGCAATGGAGCCTTCACCTTGGTCGCAACTGTTGCGGCCTGACCTTTCTAGATTGGCCCACTGCAGTGGCTGAGCGGAGCCTGAGCTCTTGGCGGATCTGATGCCAGATGGAGTGATCGAGCTCCATAACGTGAGCAAGCGCTACGGCAAGGCCGATCGGGCAGTTGTGGCTCTTGATGGCCTCAACCTGAGCGTGCCGGCGGGAAGCTTGTTCGGGTTGTTGGGGCCTAACGGCGCTGGCAAGACCACCACCCTGAGGATCCTTGCCACCTTGCTGGCCCCCTCTAGCGGCAGCGTTCGTGTGGCCGGCGTGGATGCGCTTTCTGATCCCAGGGGGGTTCGCGAGCGCCTCGGCTATGTGGCGCAGGAGGTGGCGCTCGACAAAATTCTCAGTGGCCGGGAGTTGCTGCAGCTGCAGGGCGACCTCTATCACCTGCAGCGTTCTGATCGCGACCAGCGCATCGCCGAGCTGATCGAGCTGCTGGGCATGACGGATTGGATCGATCGCCGCAGCGGCACCTACTCGGGCGGAATGCGCCGGCGCCTGGATCTGGCTTCGGGCTTGCTGCACCGGCCCCAAGTGTTGGTGCTGGATGAGCCCACCGTTGGCCTCGACATCGAAAGCCGCGCCGCTATCTGGCAGGTGCTGCGCCTGCTTCGTGATCAGGGCACCACGGTGCTGCTCAGCAGCCACTACCTCGAGGAGGTGGATGTCCTGGCTGATCAGTTGGCGATCATCGAGGGCGGCCGTGTGATCGCGGCCGGCCGGCCGGCCGAGCTCAAGGCAGCACTTGGCGGTGATCGCGTCACCCTGCGGGTGAGGGAATTCAGCGATGAACCTGAGGCCCTGCGCGTGCAGCAGTTGCTGCAGAGCTGTCCGGGTGTGCGTCAGGTAGTGGTGAACCAATCCCAGGGCTATTCCCTCAACCTGGTGGTCGAACACGACGGCGTCGTGGAGCAGCTGCGCCGGCAGCTCTCTGAAGCCCAGCTACCGGTGTTTGCGTTGGCTCAGAGCCGTCCCAGCCTCGATGATGTGTATCTCCAGGCCACGGGCCGCACCCTCATGGATGCGGAGCTAGCGGTGGCTGGCAGCCGTGATCCCAAGGCTGAGCGCAAGCAGTCCATGCGCTAGCTCGAGATCCACGCCTTGCTCCGTTCTGTTGTTGCTTTCTTCTACAGCTGAGATGACTAGCGCCGCTCCTTCCTTGTTCAACAGTCCGGCCGGCGCCACAGCACCTCGCTCCGCCACCGCTGAGCTGGTTCAGGAAACTCTGGCTCTCACCAGGCGCCTGTTTTTGCAGTTGGCCCGCCGACCATCCACGCTGGTGGCTGGAGTGCTTCAGCCCCTGATTTGGCTGGTGCTGTTTGGTGCTCTGTTCGCCAACGCCCCTGAAGGCCTCTTGCCGGATGGCATGAGCTACGGGCGCTTTCTCGGCGCTGGCGTGATTGTGTTTACGGCCTTTAGTGCCGCGCTGAATGCCGGCTTGCCGGTGATGTTTGATCGCGAGTTTGGCTTTTTGAATCGTCTGTTGGTGGCGCCGCTGCGCTCCCGCAGCTCGATCGTGCTGGCCTCCGTGCTCTACATCACGGTGCTGAGCCTGGTGCAAAGCCTGGCGATCATGGCGACGGCTTGGGTGTTGGGTTACGGCTGGCCAGGGGGTGTGGGTCTGCTGCTGGTGCTGGTCACGCTGCTGCTGCTCGTGTTCGCGGTGACTGGCTTGAGCCTTGGTTTGGCCTTCGCCTTGCCGGGACACATCGAATTGATCGCTGTGATCTTCGTGGCCAACCTGCCGCTGCTGTTTGCCAGCACCGCCCTGGCACCGATTTCCTTCATGCCCACCTGGCTGGGCTGGCTTGCGGCCCTGAATCCCCTTACCTTCGCGATTGAACCGATTCGTGCGGCTTACGCCGGCCAGTTTTCGCTTTCAGCAGTGGTCCTTCAGGCTCCCTATGGAGATCTCAGTGCCGCTGCCTGTCTGGCGGTGTTGGCGGTGTTGGCGGTGGGTCTGTTCCTGTTGATCCGCCCGTTGCTGGATCGCAAGCTCGCCTGATCCTGCTGCTGTGGCATCTCCACCCTCTGCCCTCCCCTCTCCCCAGGCTCGTCGCCAGGCCCAACAGCTTGGCCTTCAAGCGGCCGTCGCCTCCCGAGACCAGCAACTGGTCACACAGCTTCTCGGGCAGTGGGTTCATCGCCATGGAGTGAGCAGCCTGGCCAACCTCTGGGCTGAGCTCAATGAGGTTGAGCCCGAGGGATGCGCCTGGTGGCACGACCAAGGCGGAGTCGTCGCCCAGCCGAAGCCTTCTTCCCTAGATCTCCAGTCAGTGCCTACTGAGGTGCCAGCTTCGAGTTCGGCTGTGCGGTCCCTGCCGCTTGAGGCCAAGATCCCTCCTGCCACTCGCCCGGCTCCGGCCCCCAGTCATCCCACCCTTGTCCAACTCCGCGCTTGGTTGCCGGATCAGGAGAGCCGCCGTGCTGCCTGAATGCTCCAAGCTTCAGGCTGGACTGATCGTGTCGGTTCAAGCCCCGGAGGGATCTCCGATGCGGCAGCCCGAGGTGATTGCGGCCATGGCTGAGGCGAGCCTCAACAACGGCGCGGTTGGAGTGCGCCTGGAGAGTCCCGAACACATCGGTGCCGTGCGGCGCCGCTGCCCCGCTGCCCTGATCGTTGGTCTTTGGAAGCGCACGTTTGCGGACAGCCAGGTGTACATCACTCCCGGCTGGCACGAGATTCAGGCGGTGTGGGCGGCTGGGGCCGATGTGATTGCCCTCGATGCCACGGAACGGCATCGCCCCGACGGACAGGCGCTCGCCGAGCTAGTCCAGCGTGCCCGCACCGACCTGGGTGCCGTGCTGATGGCTGATGTGGACAGCGTGGCTAACGGTTTGCAGGCCGCTGCGCTCGGCTGTGAGTGGGTGGGCACCACTCTGTTTGGCTACACCGAAGCGACGGCCGAGCTGCGGCCGCCAGCCTGGGATCTCATTCCTCAGCTGCGGCAGCAGCTACCGCCAGAAGTCCTGTTGATCTGCGAGGGCGGCATCGCCAGTGCCGAGCAGTCCCAGCGAGCGATCAGCTTGGGTGCCGATGCTGTGGTCGTGGGCACAGCGATCACCGGTGTTGATCTGCAGGTGGCTGCCTACCGCCGAGCTTTGGAAGCTTTCTGAAGGAACCGCTTCACCCCTGAGCGCAGCGACTCACACTGAGTGAGTCTCAAGCGTCTTGCGGGGAGGTGTTGATGGCCTCCGTCAATCTGCACTCCATCGCGCCGCTCGCTCTGGGCGGGCTGTTGATGGCTGTGCCAGTGGCCAGCTTGCCCATGGGCGAGCTACAAGCCCTTAATCGGGAGCTGGGGCGGCTCTGTAATGACCCGCCCCGTGAAGCCCTGGCTGTCTGCCGGATTCACGCCCGCCTGGTGCGGGCGCTCTGAACCTCGTGGGGCTCACATCATGCCGGGCATGCCCATACCGCCCATACCGCCCATTCCTCCCATGCCACCCATGTCGCCGCCTGGTGCAGCGGGAGCAGGAGGTTCGGGTTTGTCGGCGATCACGGCCTCGGTGGTGAGCAGTAGGCCGGCAATCGACACGGCATCCTGCAGGGCCAGTCGGACCACCTTTGCGGCGTCAAGGATGCCGGCGCCAAGGAGGTCTTCGTAGACGCCAGTGGCGGCGTTGAACCCCTGGCCGGTGCGCTGCACTTGCTCCGCCACAACATTGGCGTCGTAGCCGGCGTTGGCAGCGATCTGCTCGAGCGGAGCTGCCAACGCACGCTGCACGATCTCCACACCGGTGCGCTCGTCGCCTTGCAGACCAGCGGCCACGCCGTTGAGTTCGCCAGCTAGCTGCACGAGGGTGCTGCCGCCGCCCGCAACGATGCCCTCTTCCACGGCTGCCCGCGTCGCATTGAGGGCGTCTTCGATGCGCAGTTTGCGGTTGCGTAGCTCGGTTTCGGTGGGGGCGCCCACCTTGATCACCGCCACGCCGCCGGCCAGTTTGGCCACGCGCTCGCTGAGTTTCTCGCGGTCGTAGTCCGAATCGGTGTTGTCGAGTTCGCGCTTGATCGAAGCAACGCGATCGCGCACGGCGGCCTGGTGGTCACCAGTGGCCACGATCGTGGTCTCGTCCTTGCTGATGGTGATGCGGCGAACCGTGCCGAGATCCTCGAGGGTGACTTTGTCGAGGGTCATGGCCCGGTCTTCGCTCACCAGGTTGGCGCCGGTGAGGATGGCAATGTCCTGCAGCATGGCTTTGCGGCGATCACCGAAGCCTGGGGCACGCACAGCGGCCACCTGCAGCACGCCGCGGTTCTTATTCACCACAAGGGTGGCCAGGGCTTCGCCATCCACCTCCTCGGCAAGGATCACTAGGGGCTTGCCGGCCCGAGATACGGCTTCGAGCACCGGTACCAGGTCATTGATGGAGCTGATCTTGCGGTCAGTCACCAGCAGCAGCGCGCCTTCGAATTCGCAGACGCGGCGATCGCCATCGGTGACGAAGTAAGGGGAGCTGTAGCCGCGATCGAAGGCCATGCCCTCGGTGATCTCCAGCTCCGTGGCCAGGCTCCGGCTCTCTTCCACCGTGATCACGCCGTCAACGCTCACCTTCTCCATCGCTTCGCTCACCATGCGGCCCACCTCCTCGTCGCCGCCGGAGCTCACCGTGGCGACCTGACGGATCGCGTCGCCGGCCACGGCGCTGGAGCGGGATTGGATGCCGCTCACCACCTGGGCCACTGCCTTTTCCATGCCACGGCGCAACAGCACCGGGCTGGCGCCAGCGGCCACGTTCCGCAGGCCTTCACGGGCCATCGCCTGGGCCAGCACCGTGGCGGTGGTGGTGCCATCGCCGGCCTTGTCCTTGGTTTTGGTGGCCACTTGGAGCAGCAGCTTGGCGCCGAGGTTTTCGAACGGATCCTCGAGTTCGATCTCTTTGGCGATGGTGACGCCGTCGTTCACGACATCGGGGGCTCCGAACTTCTTCTCCAAAACCACATTGCGGCCCCTCGGACCGATGGTGACCTTCACCGCATCGGCTAGGGCATTGACGCCGCGCTCCAAGGAGGCGCGGGAGGCATCGGAGAAAGAGAGCAGCTTGGCCATCGCTGAGCTGGGTGCAGGCAATGGCCAAAGGCTCCCATGGCGAGGTGGCCGCTGGCTTGTGGGGAAAGCCGAATCAGCTGATGCCCCGATTCGCTTTGGCCGATAGGGTCGCCCAATGGAGGAGAGCTTCAGCGCAGCACTAACGGACACGCTCAGTGGCCCGCTGACCGACGTGCTCACCGATCCCGCGGCGGGAAGCAGCGTGATGCTCTTCCTATTGGTTGCGGGGCTGGGTCTTGCAATGGCCCTGATTTATGTGCCGCTGCGCCTGTTTCTGACGATCACGACCCGCAGCCGCCGGCTGCGGTTGCTGCAGCGCATCCGCAGGCTGCGGGAGGAGCTGAATCAACCGGTGCAGCCCTAGCGCATCACCATGCCGCCATCCACCTGCAGCACCTGGCCAGTCATGTAGGCGGCGGCCGGGTCTGCGGCGAGGAAACGAACAGCACTCGCGACCTCGCTGGGCTGCCCCATTCGGCCCATGGGGATCGACTTGAGGATCGGTTCCTTGTCGAGTTCAGCGGTCATGTCGCTTTCGATGAATCCAGGCGCCACGGCATTCACGGTGACGCCACGGCTGGCGAATTCAGCGGCGCTGCTGCGCGTCAGGCCGATTACGCCGGCTTTGGCGGCGCTGTAGTTGGCCTGGCCGGGGTTGCCCATCAGGCCTACGACGGAGGTGATGTTGATGATCCGGCCGCTACGGGCTTTCAGCATCGAGCGGCTCACGGCGCGGGTGCAGAGGAAGACGCCGGTGAGATTGAGGTCGATCACGCTCTGCCAGTCAGCGCTCTTCATGCGCATCAGCAGGCCGTCGCGGGTGATGCCAGCGTTGTTGACCAGCACGTCCAGTCGTCCCTCACGGTCTTGGACGGCCTTCACGAGGGCTTCGACTTGCTCTTCGTCGGCCACGTTGGCCTGATGGGCCCAGGCCTTACCGCCGGCAGCCGTGATCTCGCCCACCACCGCCTCCGCCGCAGTGGGCGAGCTGGCGAAGTTCACAACCACCGTGGCACCCGCAGCGGCCAGTTCCTTGGCGATGGCAGCGCCGATGCCGCGGCTGGCGCCGGTCACCAGGGCAACCTGGCCATTGAGGGGGGGGGCGTCGGCCAT
>JBIIDQ010000242.1:0-3412 GCA_044238295.1 Vulcanococcus sp. | reverse complement strand
CAGCCCTCAGCAGCCCACTGCACATCCCGGTCGCAGTTGGACCCGGGAAACACCACAACACCGAGCGTCATCGTCAGGCTCCTGCGCTGGTGTCGTCCTTGAGCTCAAGGGTCCAGTTCTCAATCACCGGATTGGCGAGCAGGCGATCGCTGAGCAATTCCAGCTGTTGGCGGGCCGTTTGAGCATCGGGTGCTTCCAGCTCCACCTCCACGGCCTTGCCGATCCGCAGCCGGCTCACGCCTTCTACGCCCAAGCGCGCCGCCGCAGCCCGGGTGGCCTCACCGGCGGGATCAAGCACCGACGGTCGAAGGGACACCAGCACGCGGGCGGAGAAGAGCGGCACCTGAACTCCACGAGGATTGTTAAATCTTGGCAGGCCGGCTGCCACGCTTCTCGGCCATGGTCATGTTGGTGAAAGCCGCCGCAACGCCGGTCTTTGCTCGCCAGCCGTCTGCTCTGGATCCCGGCCCTGCTGTTCATGGCACAGCTGCTGCCTGGCCGGAGCCAGGCGCAGAACCCCTTGAGCGTGCCCGTGGAATGCCAGCTGAATCAGGGCGATTGGCAACCCTGCACGCTAACGATTGATCAAATCGGTGAGCACTGGTGGCTGCAGGTGGGCCCCGAGCGGCTGGAATTCCGCAGCGACGGACGCGGCACCGTCACCCTCACGGACAAGGCAGGCGCGACCAAGTCGGTGCAACCGGTGTGGACCGCTCAACGGGCCCTTTGCTGGGACGGTGTGTGCGCTAAGGGAGATCTCCCCCTCGATTAGGCCTGCGCTCAGGCGCGCAGCGCCGACTCCAGCGCTGCAGCGTCGACAGCTAGGCCAAGGGCAACGAGCTCAACGCCATCGTCCTGAGGCCTCTGGCCAGGAGCACTGGTGTCAAACCAACACTCCAACCGCGGACCCACTGCCTGGATTTGGAGCGGGAAGGGTTTCCCGGGTAGCCAGGCGCGGCCTTTAAGCCTCAGGAGATTCTGTGAGCTGATCTGCTTGCGCAGGCGCATCTCAAGGTCGCTGCGGTCGACTGCTCCCTGCCAGCGCAACACAGCCGACTGCATGGCCACATGGGTGTGGTCGTGATGGTCGTGGGTGTGATCGTGGTCGTGGTCGTGGTCGCCCTGATGCCCGTGCTCGTGGTCATGCCCGTGCCCGTGCCCATGAGTGTGATCCGCGTGGTCGTGCTGATCAGCGCGATCAAGGCCCAGGAGCAGCGCCGCTGGCACCTCCCCGCGTTGCATCGGAATCACCGACACCCCCTCGCGGGTCAGGCCAGTGATCTGGGCGCGCAGGCTCTCGATCTGATCGCCGTTGAGGCAATCGGCCCGGCTGAGCAGCACCAGATCCGCCGCCTCAAGCTGATCCTCAAACAGATCCTGGATGTCACTGAGGTGATCGAGGTTTGGATCCGCTAGGCGCTGCGCCTCGAGGGCCGCAGGATCACCCACCACACTGCCGGCCGCCAACGCCTCGCCATCCACCACCGTCACCACACCGCTGACGCGGGTGCGGGTGCGGATCTCAGGCCAGCCAAAGGCCTGCACCAGCGGCACAGGCAGGGCCAAGCCGCTGGTCTCCACGACGATCCCGTCGAGCTGATCCGCCCGCTCCAACAGGGTCTGCATGGTGGGCAGGAATTCGTCCTGCACCGTGCAACAGAGGCAGCCGTTGGCCAGTTCCACCACGCGGCCGTCGAGCTCCTCCTCTGGGCAGAAGCCGCAGCTGCGGATCAGATCGCCATCGATCCCCACCTCGCCAAATTCATTCACCAGCACCGCCAGGCGCAGGCCGCTGTTCAACAACAACTGGCGCAACAACGTGGATTTGCCAGCGCCAAGAAAGCCCGTCACCACCGTGACGGGCAAGCGACCGATGGTTGGGCTCATCTCAGGCGAACACTGCGGTGAAGCTGAAGGCAGCGCCAATTCCGATCAGCGCACCGGCCAACAGGGTGCGGCCCGAGGCCGTGATGCCAGAGGCGGCCTGGCGCAGACCCACCAGCGCCAGAAGCAGCAGCGCTCCCTGGCTGAGAAGCAGGCCGAGCAGATAGCCGGCAATCGGGCTGCTCTCCCAGCCGATCACTGAAGTGCTGAGCACATAGCCGTGCAGGGCAAAGGCAGGCACAAGCAGCACCTGGGGCAGGCGCCGGGCTACCACCAGCCCCTCCACCACCAGGGTTAGCGCCACAAGCAGCTCAGCCATCGGCAGGCCGGGCAGCACCAGGCCGAGCGCCGTACCGCCCAAGCCCACCGCGAGCATCGCGATCATCCAGCGGCCCGAGCGCTGCACGCCCACCAGGGCCAGGGCCACCAGGAACAGCAAATGGTCGACACCCAACAGCGGGTGAGCCAGGCCACTGATCAGGCCGGTGAACGCCGTGGGCACCAGCTGCATGCCCTCCATCGGGTGGTGGGCCAGGGCAGGGCTCACGGCGAGCAGGGCCATGAGGCCTGCTGCCGGCATGAGGCGTTGGAACATGTCTTGGTCTGGTCCGCGCCAGGGGTGGAAGGATTCAGCCGGCGGGCGTTCTGACTGCGGAGCGGGGCTGAGGGCCCAGGTCCGATCACAGCTGCGGGACAGCACCGGATTCACACCGGACTTTCCCCGTTTCCTCTTCGGGCTGATCCCCCGAAGAACCGGTGCGGTCAATGTAAAGGGTCTGACAACGAGACCATCAACGGCAGTTGAGGCTGTCGCGGGTCGCAACCCCGGTGCGGGAATTCACACCGTCGGCGCGGCCGCACAACGCCTTCTGCTGCGGCAGATCCAACACCGCATCGGTGAAGTCGGCTCCGGCGATCTCAGCGCCCGTGAATTTGCTGTTCATCAGCATCGCGTTGCGCAGCACCGCATCGCTGAGATCGGCGTTATCGAAACGGCTGGCGAAGGCCACCGCATCCTCCAGATCGGCCGCGTGCAGGTTGGCGCCTTGGAGATTGGCAGTGTTAAACACGGCGCCGCGCAGATCGGTGTCGCTGAGGTTGAAGCCCTCGAGGTTGGCCTTGAGAAATTCCTGCTGCTGCAGGTTGCGGCCGTGCATGTCGGGCTGGAGGTCCTGAAGGCTGCGCTGGCTGCGCAGTTCCGGGGCCGTGATCGCCGCCGCCGGCTGAGACCAGAGCAAAAGGGGCAGTGCCAGTGCCACCACCACACCCAGCGCGGCCCGCAACGCGGCAACCAGTGGGCGGGGGAGAGGCAACACGACAGCTCTACGTTGGGGCGCTCAAGTTATTGCAGGCAGCCGCCGCAGCGCGATCGATGAGCAAGACCCTGCGGGTGGTGGTTCCGCCCCATCCACTGATCGGCCACTGGCTCACCCTGCTGCGGGATCAAGGCACCCCCCCGGCTCTGTTCCACACCGCCATGACGGAGCTAGGCCGCTGGCTCACCTACGAAGCCCTGCGCGAGTGGGTT
>JBIIDQ010000241.1:0-3415 GCA_044238295.1 Vulcanococcus sp. | reverse complement strand
CTGGCCGATCACGGCATCAAGGCCTGGCAACTGCTGCCCTTGGCGCCGCCCGATTCGCTCGGTTCGCCCTACAGCTCCCCGAGCAGCTTCGCGCTGAACGCCTGGCTGCTGGATGCGGACCAACTGGTGGCCGATGGGTTGCTGCAACCGGCGGATCGGGAGGCCCTTCCCGTTGGCGGTGATCCGAGTCGGCTCGACCTTGCTTTGGCGGATCGGCGTGCCCAGGCTCTCGCCGAGGCGCTGTTGCGGAATTTCCCCCAGTGGAACCAAGCGCAGCGCGAGCGCTTTGCGCTTTGGCGCCATCAGCAGCGCAGCTGGCTGGTGGATCACTGCCGGTACTGGGTGCTGCGTCAGCGCTACGGCGTCCAGCCCTGGTGGCAGTGGCCCGCCCCGCTGGCCCGTCGGCAGCGCTCAGCGCTGCAGGCCCTGGATAGCCAAGCCCATGACGGCTTGCTACAGGAGGCTCTCGTCCAATGGCAACTGCAGGAGCAGTGGCAGCACCTGCTCGATCACGCCCGCCGCCGGGGCATTCAGGTGATCGGAGATGTGCCTTTCTATGTGGCGCATGACAGCGCCGATGTCTGGAGCCACCGACGCCTGTTTTCCGTGCAGGCCGATGGCAGCCTCAGCCAGCAGAGCGGCGTTCCCCCCGACTACTTCTCCGCTACCGGCCAGCTCTGGGGTACGCCGGTGTACCGCTGGCCGCTGCACCGGCTCACCCGCTTTCGCTGGTGGATTCGGCGCCTGCAGCGGCAGCTGAGCCTTGTGGATCTGCTGCGGCTGGATCATTTCCGTGCCCTGGAAGCCGCCTGGTGCGTTCCGGGGATGGATCGCACCGCTGAGCACGGCCGCTGGCGCCCCTCTCCGGGGGGCAGCCTGCTGCGCAAGCTGAGCCGCTGCGATCAGGGTCAGCACCTGCCCTTGATCGCTGAAGACCTCGGGGTGATCACCCCCGCTGTGGAGGCCCTGCGGGATTGCTATGGCTTACCGGGCATGAAGATCCTGCAGTTCGCCTTCGACGGCGATCCCAATAACGCCTATCTGCCGGCGAACTACCAAGGCAGCAACTGGTGTGTGTATACCGGCACCCACGACAATGCCACCTGCATCGGCTGGTGGCAGCAGCTCAGCGATGCGGAACGGCATCAGGTGCAGGAGCTGGTTGGTCCTGTTCAGGCTCCTGGTTGGCAGCTCACGGAGTTGGCGTTGGCCAGCAGCGCTGACTGGGCTGTGGTGCCCTTGCAGGATTTGCTGCAACTCGGCGATGAAGCGCGCTTCAACACGCCGGGTACGAGCAGCGGGAACTGGAGCTGGCGGCTCAGCGGCGGGCTTGCGCAGCTCATAGGGCCGATCAAGGGGTTTGGGGAGATGGCGCAGCGCCATCAGCGCTAAGCGGTTGGGCCTTGGCCTGGGGGAGCTTGAAGCGGCCGGGTTGTTGGTCGTTGTTGGGCAGGGGAGCGCCGTTCCAAAGCACCTCGCCTGCTTTAGGGGCTGGGGTGATGCTCAGTTGCAGTGGTGTTTCGAGCTGCCAGACCAGCTGACCCTTGGCGCCGTTGAGCTGGGACCGCTGACCGCTCTCGCTTTGTAGGTCGATGCTGCTGGCTTGGCTGAGGCTCAGCTCCAGGACACCGTTTTGTGGTTGCCGGGTGTCTGTTGCGCTGAGTGTGCTCAACGCGCTGCGTCCCACGCCGCGGCTCGCCTGCTGCAGCGGCCGTAGCTCGGGGTAGGCGCTGAGCAGGGTGGTGCCCGGGTTGGCCGGCTTGGCCTGTTCCGCCGCGGGCAGCGGTGCGATGGGTTTGAGGCTCAGCAGGTTCGCTGCGGCCAGTTGCCGTTGCTGGAGGTTGAGGGCGTAGATCAGTGCCAGGCAGATGCCGCCATAGAGCAGGCCGCCTTGCCAGGTGCTGAACACATCGATCGAGCCCGGAGTGAATCGCTTCAGGAATCCACCGCCTGCGCCTCGCTGGCCCTGCTGCCGGGTCTGCGGGGGTAGGGCTAGATCGAGGCTGCCGGCAGGAAGCTCAAGGCGCTGCTCAATCAGCGGCAGCATCGTGCGTAGATAAGCGGCCTCCGGCAGGCGATCACGCCAGCCCCGCTCGAGAGCCTCGAGCACTGGAGTGCTGATGCGAGTTTCCAGTGCCATCTGGCGCAGATTCAAGCCACGGGCTTCCCGCTCCTGCCGCAGCCGCCGGCCCATCGACACGAGTGGATCCTCCTGGGGGCCGCCATCCCCGCCGGAGCCGTTCTCTTGCAGAGCACCGCGACGGAACAGGCGCCCAAGGCTGGTGATCCGTGAGGCGAGCCTGGGCATTAAGGCCTGGTGTTCTGATCGGGCCATTCTTGGCGATCCAGCCGCCGCCAGCGACCCTCTGGCAGGGATCCCAGTTCAATCGAGCCGATTGCCACCCGTTGCAAATCGAGCACCGGATGACCAAGCAGCTCAGCGGTGCGGCGAATTTGGCGGTTGCGCCCCTCATGCATCACCAGTTGCAGCTGGGTGGCATCCCCTTGCTGCTCCAGCCGGTGGAGCGTGACGGGTTGGCTAGGGGTTCCATCGAGGGGGACACCCCGCGCCCAGCGATCCAGCACCTCGCGGCTGGGTTGGCCTCGCACCCAGATCCGGTAGGTCTTGCTGTGCTGGAAGCGCGGGTGGGTGAGCTGCAGGGTCAGTGCGCCGTTGTTGCTGAGCAGTAGGGCGCCACGGCTGTGGAAATCCAGGCGTCCCACCGGATGCAGTCCCTGGCCGTGGGCCAGCTCCGCCGGTAGGAGGTCGAGCACGATCGGGCGGCCTTCGGGATCGCTGCTGCTGCTCATTACCCCTGGTGGTTTGTTGAGCAGCAGCACCAGCGGTGGGGCCGCGGGTCGCAGGGGCTTGCCATCGAGCGTGATCGCATCGCGGTCGGGATCAGCCCGCTCGCCGAGCACGGCGATGCGTCCGTTGACGCTGATTCGGCCCGCCCGCAACAGCGTTTCGGCCTGGCGGCGAGACCCTAGGCCCGCGGCAGCAATCAGCTTCTGAAGCCGTTCCTCCGGCATGGAGCTGACCTCGCTGCAACCATTCTGACCCCGTGGAAAGGTGGTAGGTTTACGAAACACCTGAGTTTCGTAAACCCCTACACCGCATGCCTTCGCTTCCGGTGCTTCGTTCCGATCGCGATGCAGCCGCCTTTGCCGGCGGCACCGATCTGGTGCGCTCCTACTTGCGGGACATCGGCCGGGTTCCTCTGCTCTCCCATGAGCAGGAGATCACCCTGGGTCGCCAGGTGCAGGAGCTGATGCTGCTCGAGGAGCAGCGCGAAGAGCTGCGGATCCGCGCCGGTGGTACCGATCCCACGGATGAGGAGCTCGCTGAGGCTGCTGGCATTACCCCCCAACAGCTCAAGAAGCGCCAGCGCAGCGGCCAGAGGGCCAAGGAACG
>JBIIDQ010000240.1:0-3416 GCA_044238295.1 Vulcanococcus sp. | reverse complement strand
CACATGGCTGCGGGGCATTGCCGTCGTGCAAGTTCCCACCACCTTGTTGGCGATGGTGGATGCCTCCATCGGCGGCAAAACCGGGGTGAATCACCCGGGCGGGAAAAATCTGATCGGCGCTTTCCACCAACCGCGATTGGTGTTGATCGACCCCAACACACTCACGACCCTGCCGGAGCGGGAGTTCCGAGCGGGGATGGCGGAGGTGATCAAATACGGCGTGATCGGCGATGCCGAGCTGTTCCAGGAACTTGACAGCGCAGGCGAGCGTTTAGCCGCGATGGGCACCCTGCCTGCTGCGTTGCTGCAAGGCATTCTCGAACGCTCCGCCGCCGCCAAAGCGAAGGTGGTGGCCGCCGACGAACGGGAGGGAGGCCTGCGGGCGATCCTCAATTACGGCCACACCCTCGGGCACGTGGTGGAAGCCCTCTGCGGCTACGGCACCTATTTGCATGGTGAAGCGGTGGCCATCGGCATGGTGGCCGCCGGCGAACTGGCTTTGGAACTGGGTCTCTGGAGCGCTGAAGATCAACGCTCACAGCGACGGGTGATTCAAGCGGCCGGTCTGCCTTTGGCCTGGCCGGATCTGCAGCCCACAGCCGTGCTCGAGTGCCTGCAAGGAGACAAGAAAGTGCGCGATGGCTGTGTGCGCTTCGTGCTGCCCACGGCCCTTGGACAGGTCGAGATCCGCAGCGACGTGACAGGCGATCAAGTGATTGCCGCGCTGAAGCGCTGCACCTGAAGCAATCGGAGTTCAGGCATCGAGCTCACCGAGCGGGCGATCAGAACCGTGAGGATCAGGATCGCTTGCAAGACCGACAACGCCATCACCAACTTGGCCGCCCTTGAAACAAGCGCCTCGCTGACCAGTCCGTCGGTTGAGTTGACATTGAGCGAAACGAATCTGTAGTGGATCAGATGCGGAACGGGGGCTCATCATCCGCTTAAGCCATTCGTGGATCCTCCAGAAACAAAGTGCCGTGATCGGCAGATGCAGCGGTTTGTTGCTTGGCAAAGGCGATCCAACGGAAATCGCCAAGGGTGTGGGGATCCACCAGGCGGAGCATCGCCTCTCGTCGTGCCAGCAGAGTCGCAAGCTCGGCCGAAGGTTGCTGTTGCAGCTCGTGCAGCCGTTGGGCCAAACCCAGCGCCAATAAAGCTTCGCCTTGGCGGCGATGGCCGAGGGGTTGCCAACCATGAGCAGCAGCAGCAGCCTCCAGGCTCTCAATGCAGAGGTGGGCGGTGAGATCCCAGTGGCCGGGTTCCTGAAGAGGATCGTCGCTGGCCTGTTGGCGCCGATAGGCCATCAGGGTGCCGTTGCTGCGCTGCGGGGCGTAGTAGCGCCAGACCTCATGGGCGTAATCAATCACCAGCAAGACACCGGAACGCAGAGCAGCCGCTGCGTTCTGCAGCCAGGGGCCCAGCTCTGGATGCAGCTCTGTGCACCAGCCCGGCGCTCGCTGAGAGCTGGCGGGAAGCAAACCCAAGGCCGCGAGTTGCGCCGAGCAAGCAGGCTCCAAAGGCTCGCCGGTTTCGAGCCGAAGCAAGGGTCCGACAGCCGGATCCTCGTGGAGAGTCACCCGTTGGCGGCGCCACAACGCCCCATCCCACTCAATGCGGTCCACCGCTAAGGCATCCAGCACTTCATGGGCCAGCAGCACACCATGCACCGGCGCGGTGACCAACTCCTCTGCGCTGAGCCAGCGACAGGGCAACGGTGAGGCTTCCAACCGGCGCCGCTGACGCTCAGCCATGCCTGCGTTGGGCTCAAGCAGCAGCAAGCTGGTGCGCGCTGCCAGATGGGGCCAGCCTGCAGCGAGTTGCTCCGCGAGCTGCAGGGCCAGATCCCCCTCGCCGGGACCGGCCTCCACCAGGGCCAAGGGCTGATCAGCCGGTTGCTGCTCAAGCCACTGGGCGATCTGAGGCGCCAGGAGGGCAGCGAAATCAGGGCCGAGGGATGGAGAGGTGGCGAAATCCCCGCGGGGACCCACCTGCAAACGACCACTGCCGTAGGCACCGTGCTGCGGGTCATGGAGTGCCCACTCCATGTAGGTGCGAAAGGGCACCGAGCCGCCAGAAGCCTGCAGGCGCTCTGCCAACCAGGACGGAGCGGGATGGGAGCGCACGGCGCTGGAGGTCACGGCGGGATGAGGGGCTCAGGGAGAATGCTCGCCACTGAAGCAGGCGCCATGAACAGAGTGATGAGCTGGCTTGCAGGCGCAGCACTCAGCGTGGTGCTGCTGCTGGGCCTAGGCGCCGGCCCAGCCCTTGCCTATGACAATCCCGATCTGTTGCCCGATCACCCAACCCCGGTGATCGATCTGGCCAAAATCCTCACCGACACCCAGCGCACCGCCCTGGAAGCCGAGCTCAACGACTTCGAAGCCGTCAGCGGTTGGAAGCTGAGGGTGCTGACCCAGTACGACCGCACCCCAGGCCTTGCGGTGAAAGAGTTCTGGGGCCTCGATGAGCGCAGCCTGCTGCTGATTGCCGATGAGCGTGGCGGGAACCTGCTCAACTTCAACGTGGGTGATGCGCTCTTTGCACTGATGCCGCGCACCTATTGGGTGGAGCTGCAGACCCGCTTCGGCAATGTGTATTACGTGCGCGATCACGGCCAGGACGCGGCAATCCTCGACTCCCTGCACACCGTGAAAGGGTGCCTCGAAATCGGCGGCTGCCAGGTGGTGCCGGGTCTGCCCCAGGAGCAGTGGCTGTTGACGCTGGCCACTTCGGTCTTAGGTGGTTTGATCGTGGGTTTCGCCGCCTATCCACGCAAGCCGGAACACACCGTGGAGTGGGCCTGGGTGCTGCTGCTCTCTCCGCTGTGGGTGATTCTGTTCGGCGTCTTTGGCGTGGCTCCGATTGTGACCCGCACACCCGACATCCTGCCGCTGGTGCGCAATGCACTCGGGTTCGTCGGAGCAATCGCCGTGGCCTATTTGATCGCCCAGAACACGGTGGGCAAGCAACGCCTCAAAGACAGCGAAACCTGAGGGTCAGAGTTTCTGGGCCGCACCCCGCGGGCCGATGCTTTCCAACCGCTCCAAACGGCAGCGCAGTGAATCCTCTGGTTCGCAGCTAGGTTCTTGCGCCACTGTGGTGGGAGGAGCAGCCAAAGCGCGAAGCTGCTGGAGGTTGGCTTCGTAGAAAGCTTTGAGCGCGGCATAGCGCTTCACCGGCTGTCCGTAATAGCTGTGGCCAGCGAGGGTGGGGAAAGAGGCCCATTCCGGAGCCAGCTTTGCTGCCAAGTAGGGCGTGAACATCCCCTGATCGGCCAGGTGCAAAGCGCCACGGCGCTGAATCAGAAACAGCGCCGCTTGATCCTGAACCTCCGGACCGAAGCCCTGGAGCTGCAAGCTGCGGCTCGCCATGGCCCAGGTGAAGGGCATGAACTGATAGGCACCCGCGGCAGC
>JBIIDQ010000239.1:0-3423 GCA_044238295.1 Vulcanococcus sp. | reverse complement strand
GGAGTTCAAGGCCGCCGGCGCCACCCAGTTCGGCAGCGGCTGGGCCTGGCTGGTGCTCGACAACGGCACCCTCAAGGTGACCAAGACCGGCAACGCCGATCTGCCGTTGGCCCATGGCCAAAAGGCTTTGCTCACCATGGATGTGTGGGAGCACGCCTACTACCTCGATTACCAGAACCGCCGTCCTGACTACATCACCACCTACCTCGAGAAGCTGGTGAACTGGGACTTCGTGGCCGCCAACCTGGCCGCCGCCTGATCCCAAACCGTTTAGGAAAAGGCACATCCAGCCCCCGGCGGGAGACCCCGGGGGCTTTTTGATGGCATCAGACCCCCGGGTCGTGGGCAACGCACCCTTCAACCGGTGGGGCGGGCCTCCGGAAGAACGGCCTCAGGCGGAATCCACATCGCGTCGCCGTATGAAAAGAAGCGGTAGCCCTCTGCCTTGGCCTGCTCGTAGAGATCAAGCAGGCGATGGCGACCGATCAAAGCACTCACCAGAAGCAGCAGTGAGCTTTTCGGCAGATGAAAGTTGGTCATCAATCCCTGCACCACCGCAAAGCGATATCCGGGCTGGATGACCAGATTCACTGGACCACGGTGGGGCTGCAGCGTGCCGCCATGCAGGCCGGCGACTGCCTCGAGACTGCGCACGCTGGTCGTACCCACTGCGATCACACGCCCGCCTCGCTTCCGGCAAGCTTCCACCGCCTCCACAAGCTCCGGCGAAACCTCCACCCATTCGCTGTGCAATTCCAGTTGGCGTAGGTCTTCCGTTTCAACAGGACGGAAGGTTCCCAGCCCCACGTGCAGGGTTGTTTCTGCCAGCTCTACGCCACGCTCTCGAATCGCCGCCAGCAGCTCATCACTGAGATGAAGGCCAGCCGTGGGGGCCGCAACCGAGCCGGGACGGGAGGCGTAGCGAGTCTGATAGCGCGTGTCGTCGTCGGCGCCATGCTCATGGATGTAAGGCGGCAGCGGCATCTCGCCATAGCGGGCCAGCAGATCTTCGATCGCTTCCGCGCTGGTGCACTCCGCCGGGAAACGCACCACACGGCCACCAGTCGCGGGGTCACTCGCCACAATCTCGAGCCCGATCGTGGGCTGACCAGGCTGCTCCAACTGGAGCACCTCACCAGGCTTGAGCCGCTTGGCGGGCCTTGCCAAACACAACCAATCGCTGCCGGTCCTTGGCTCCAAAACCAGCAATTCCACAGCGCCTCCACTGGAACGCCGAACTTGAAGACGTGCCTTCAACACACGGGTGTTGTTAACAACCAACAGATCCCCAGGCAACAGCGCATGCTGCAGATCCCAAACGCTGAGATGCCGACAGGGGTAGGCCGCGTCAGCCAGGGGGTTGGGATGTGCAGCCAGAGGTTCCACGGCGAGAAGCCGTGCCGCATGGCGAGGCTCTACTGGCCTCTGGGCGATGAAAGAATCCGGCAGATCAAAGACGTAACTCGAGAGCAGCTGATCGGTGTCGACACCGGGAGAATCCAATGGTTCAGACGGCAGCATCAGGACTGGCGTGCAAGATGTAGCGACAGCGTGAGAAGAGTCGCGAACATCCATCGGCAAGAAGATGGGAGACCAAATCAACGCTCTGGTTCAGCAGCAGGTTGTCAATGGGACTTGGAGTAATTACCTCAGGCATCATCACGGTGAGGCGTTGATCAGGCTCTTGTCGCTCGATCTCGCGGATTTTGTCGACCAGGGGGTTGATGAACGAGCCGTAGGGGCTTGGCTCTAGCAACAAGGGGAGCCCCAAGCTCTTGCCAACTAAGCGGTCCCAATCCGCCTGGATGCGCTCCGGGTCGTGATGATCGCCGTGAACGAACAACACAGTGACCAGCCGCGACATGCTGCTGGCACGGCGCACTGTGGCCAAAGCCGCCCGGTCGAAATCTTCAAGGCAAACCAAAATTGGGCCCTGGCCAGGGTCTTGATCAACAAGACCTGTGATCTGATTGGCCTCCATCTCAGCGTCATCGGTGGAGAGGAAGCGCAGATCCAAGGCCTGCTCCAGGCTGTTGTAGCGATTGCGCACCCAAGCCAGCAGCCAGACCAGCGCAGGAATCAGCAGGACGACCAACCAGGCGCCGCTGCGGAACTTACTCACCACCACCACGAGTAGAACCAGGCTTGTGAAAAAGCCGCCGCAACCATTCATCAGGGCACGCCACTGCCATGAGAGGCCGCGCTGAAGGAACCAGTAGCGCACCATGCCGAACTGGGAGAGGCTGAAGGCCATAAACACCCCGACGGCATACAGGTTGATCGCCAGAGTTGTGTCTCCTCCGCAAAACACGATGATCACGGCCGACAGAGCAATCAGCGCCAGGATGCCGTTGTGAAACACCAGGCGATCACCGCGAAAAGCCATCAGCCGGGGTAAGTGGCCATCAGCCGCGAGCAGAGCACCAAGCCTGGGGAAATCAGCGAAGGCGGTGTTGGCCGCCAGCATCAAAATCAACAGCGTGAAGAGTTGCAGTGCGGGATAAAGAGGGTTGTTACTGCCAAAGATGCGTTCGCCAAGAATCGCCATGGTGGTTTGGCTCGAGGAGGGATCCACTCCATAAACCCAGGCCAACAAGCTGATACCGATGAACATCAGCGAAAGGATCAGACCCATCGCCGCCATGGTGGAACGTGCATTCGGGGCGGAGGGCTCACGGAACACCTTCACACCATTGGCGATTGCTTCGATGCCCGTCATCGCCGAACAGCCCGAGGAAAAGGCGCGAAGCACTAAAAACAATCCAAGGGGTTCGAGTGCTCGCACCGGCGCTGCCGGTTCCGGTTGGAAGCCGTGCCGAAGCACCAAATCCACCAACCCGAAGCCCACCAGTAAGGCCACCATCGCGATGAAGGCATACACCGGCAGGGAGAACAGCCGGCCCGATTCACTCATGCCGCGGAGGTTGACCCAGCCCACCAGCAAGAGCAGCAGCAGCGCGATCGGAACCTGCCAGGGCAGTAAGGCAGGCACGTAGGAGGTGAGGGCCTGGGTGCCAGCCATCAAGCTCACCGCCGCCGTGAGCGAGTAATCGATCAGCAAAGCGGAAGCCCCCACCAAGCTGGTGGTTTGCCCAAGGTTCGAGCGGGCCACGATGTAGCAGCCACCTCCCTCGGGATAAGCGCGGAGGGTCTGCTGGTACGACAAAACCACAACGGCCACAAGGGCCACCACGGCGAGAGTGATCGGCAGGGACAACACAAGAGCAGCGCTGCCAGCCAGTACGAGCACTGCGAGGGTCTGGTCGGTGGCATAAGCCACGGACGACAGCGCGTCGGAGGAGAGCACTGCCATGGCCTGACCGTTGGGCAGGCGCTCTTCATGGGCAGCACTGATCGGCAGCGGAGCCCCGAACAGGAGGCGACGCAACCGTGCTTTGGTCCCTGTGGATGACCGTCCCATCG
>JBIIDQ010000238.1:0-3439 GCA_044238295.1 Vulcanococcus sp. | reverse complement strand
GATTGGGATCGTTTTCCCCTCTATGGGAGCTGCCTGGAGGCCATGCAGGCCCAAGTGGCCCGCGAGCGCTCTCGCGCGAGCGACACCGCTGGCCTCAAGCAGCGCGGGAGCCGCTGCGAACCCCTGCTCGACCAGCGGCTGCGGCAGGTGTCGCGCCGGCGCCAGCGTCAGAGCGAAGCCGACGACGAGGCGTGATCCTTAGCCCAGGCCGGGCAGGTTGAGGTTGAGGCCGCCGGTGAGCTCCTCCATGCGTTGCTTCATCGTGCCGGTGGAAAGCTCGTAGGCCGCCTTCAGAGCGTCGAGGGTGGCGGCTTCTGCGGCCGGTGCACCCTCTGCCAGGAGGGCAGGGTCGAGGTGCACTTTCAAGGGCTGCTGGTTGCCGGAGAGCCAAACGCTGGCGCGGCCACAGCTGCTGGTGCCTTCCAGCTCCATGGCGTCGAGCTCCTCCTGGAGCTTGGCGGCGTCCTGCTGGATTTGTTGGGCCTTTTTGAAGGCCTCGGTGAGCTGGCCGAAGTTGGGGAGTCCGAAGCCGGCCATGGGGGCGAGATCTGTGCTGGCGGCAGGCTACGTGGTGCTGCTCAGGCCGCTAGGGCGATGCCCTCAAAGGGCCCCAGCCGCTTCACCTCGGTGTGCAGGGTGATGCCATGGTTGGCCTGCACCTGTTGCTGAACCCGGGCAATCAGCTGATCGATCTCGCTGGCGGTGGCGCCACCAGTGTTTACGATGAAATTGGCGTGAATCGGCGACACCTGGGCGCCACCGATGCTCAAGCCCTTCAGGCCCATGCCCTCGATGAGTTGCCCGGCTTTTTGGGGTTCGGGGTTGCGAAACACGCTGCCGCAGCTGGGCTGCTGGTAGGGCTGAGTGCTGGTACGGCTGTGCAGGTTGGTGCTGGTGCGGCGGCTCAGCTCGGCGGGATCCTGGCCGGCCTGAAGCCTGAAGCGAGCCGAGAGCACCACCAGAGGCTCGTCTTGTAGGCGGCTATGGCGGTAGGCAAAGTTCAGCTCGCGGTTGCTGAGCTCGAAGGGGTGATCGGGCCGTTGCGGTTCGATCACCGTGATGCTTTCGAGCACATCTGCGGTGCAGCCCCCTTGGGCACCGGCATTCATCACGACCGCACCGCCAACGGTGCCTGGAATGCCCACCGACCACTCCAGTCCGGAGAGCCCGGCCCTTGCAGCCCGGCGCGCCAGGCTTGGAATCGGCTCCCCCGCCTTGGCTTCGATCAGCCCTTCGCTGGCGTCCAGCTCGGCACCTTGCAGACGCCGGTTGCAGAGGGTGAGGCCGTCGAGGCCCGCATCACTCACCAGCAGGTTGGAGCCGGCCCCGATCACCCGTGCGTCGACACCTTCGCTTCGCGCCCACTGCAGCAGGGTCTGCAACTGGTCGCGGCTCTCGGGCTCGGCAAACCATTGCGCCGGACCACCGACCCGCCAGGTGGTGTAGTCCGCCAGGGCGACGGCGCGGCGCAGAGCGAGCGGTGTTGGGGGGCTCAAGCGGCTAAGGGAAACATGGCGAGGGGGTCTTCACGGTTCTGCAGGCGCCCCCAAAGGCCATTCACATCGCCGGCTCCCATGGCCAACACCAGATCGCCCGGCAGGCTGCGCTCGGCTACCGCCTCGGTGAGCTCCTCGAGGCTGTCGGTCACCGTCACGGTCAGGCTGGGCCTGAGTCTGCGGATCGCCTCCCCTAGGGCATGGCTGGAGATCCCGGCGATCGGTGCTTCGCCGGCGGCGTAGAGGGGCGCCAGCAGCACCTCATCGGCCTGGATGAGGGCCTCGGCGAAGGGTTCGAGGAATTCGGCGGTGCGGCTGTAGCGGTGGGGTTGAAACACTGCCAGCAGGCGTTGGGGAGCTTCTGGCAGCGGGCTGCGGCCGCTGCTCACCATCAGCTGCGCTGTGGCCAGGGTGGCTCCCACCTCGCTGGGATGGTGCGCGTAGTCATCCACGACTTGGCGCTCACACCAGGTGCCGCGGTAGTCGAAGCGCCGGCCCGGTGCCTGAAGTTTCTCCACCGCCTGCCGCAGCTCTGCGAACGACACCCCGTGCAGCCGGCAGGTCGCCATGGCGGCGGTGGCATTGCTGAGGTTGTGAAGGCCTGGGAGCGGCAGGTTGAACGTGCCGAGGCAGTCGCCCCGTTCGTAAAACTCGGCCACGGTGCGCTCGCCGCTCAGCTCTACCGGAATGGCCGCAAAATCCACTCCCTCGGCACTGGTGGTCGACCACCAGTGGCTGGCGTTGAAGTGTTCCCGGAGGATGGGGCAGTCACGGTTGGCCAGCAGCTGCTCACAGCCGCGTCCGAAGCGTTGCAAGGTGCCGATCAGCGCGGCTAGGTCGGCGTAGTGGTCGGTGTGATCCAGCTCCAGGTTGGTGATCACTCCGAGCCAGGCCTGGAATTTCACCAGCGTGCCGTCGGATTCATCGGCTTCCGCCACCAGCAGAGCGCCTCTGCCGTTGCGGCCGTTGCTGCCGAAGGCGGGCACCACGCCGCCGATCACAGCGGTGGGGTCGTGATTGGTGGCGTGCAGAAGGCTGGCCACCAGGGTGCTGGTGGTGGTTTTGCCGTGGCTGCCGGCCACGGCCACGGAGTTTTGCTCGGCGATCAGGGCGGCGAGCACATCGGAGCGGTGGGCGATCTCCAGCCCGGCGCGGCGCGCTTCCTGCAGTTCGGGGTTGGTAGGGGGCACGGCCGAGCTCACCACCACCAGCGGCTGGGTGGAGGTGCCACTGCGGATCGCGGCGATGGTGGTGGCGCTCTGTTCGCGGAATACGCGCACGCCACGGCTGCGCAGGTCCTGCAGCACGGCGTTGTCGCGGGGGTCGGAACCACTCACCTGGTAGCCCCGATCCGCCAGGATTCCGGCGATGGCCGACATGCCGATGCCGCCGACTCCAATGAAATGGAGGGGTTGACGGCGATCGAGCTGCTGGGCCAAGGGCGTGTCCAAGCCTGGGCCGACGGTAAGCCGGGAAGCTCCTCTTGTCTGCGCGGATCGGTCTGTTTGAGAGGGTTTTGAGAGGTTCTGCCGACTGATCAGACCCCGCTGTGGGGCCATGTCCCCAGATGGGGACATCACTTTGATCTCTGTATGATCGGCGGCCAAATCCCCCTTGCTAGCGGGCTTCCCCGCGCGACGCCATGACAATCAAGGTTGCGATCAATGGATTCGGCCGTATCGGTCGCAACTTCATGCGTTGCTGGCTCAGCCGTGGAGCCAATACCGGCATCGAGTTGGTGGGTATCAACGGTTCTGGTGACACGTACACCAACGCTCACCTGCTCAAGTACGACTCGATGCTCGGCCCCCTGCGTAACGCAGAGGTGACCACCACCGACGACACCATCGTCGTCAACGGCAAGACGATCAAAACCTTCTACGACCGCAACCCCGCCAACCTCCCCTGGAAGGAGTGGGGCGTGGATCTGGTGATCGAGTCCA
>JBIIDQ010000237.1:0-3462 GCA_044238295.1 Vulcanococcus sp. | reverse complement strand
GTGCCGGTGGCTGCAGCCTCCATCACCATCGGCTGGGAGAGGCTGCGCAGCTCGGTGGCCAGCATCAAGGCGGCCAGATTGCGCTGGCTCGCTGTCGCAAACACCGCTTCCGCCTCACTGGGCTCCATCGCGGCGTGGCTGCCGGCCGCCTCGATGAAATTGCCGCGCCCGGCCGCCACGATGTCGGCGGAGGAGCGGAAGCCGGCCTTGAGCAGCCCTTCGCTCTTGCTGTAGTTGCCGGTGAGCTGAAACAGGCGCTGCAGGGTTTCGACCGCCTCCAGAACATCGGCTTCCACGGTCTGTGGATCCACGTCGGCCGCCCGAAGAAACGGGCGCAGGCGGTGGCTGGACAGATCAAGGTCTGGATGGGCGTCGAGCAGTTCCGCCACCGCGGCGGCCTGGGGCAGCTCGGGCGGTTGGCGGCGGGCGAGCTGGGCGGAAAAGGCGGCGGTGGGAAAACGCCGCTCGAA
Source organism: Vulcanococcus sp. (assembly GCA_044238295.1). Classification (GTDB taxonomy): domain Bacteria; phylum Cyanobacteriota; class Cyanobacteriia; order PCC-6307; family Cyanobiaceae; genus Vulcanococcus. Next base: position 2,992 of record JBIIDQ010000237.1, on the reverse strand, counting down.
GCGGCGCACGATCAGCGAAGCCTGGCGGCGGGCCAGGGCTTTGGGAATGGGGGCGCCACCCAGGCGCACGTTGCCCTTGTCGATCAGCGCCGACCAGTCCTTGCGCTCCAGCTGGGCGAGACGGCGCAGATCCTCCGGTGTGTCGGCCCCCAGGCTTTCAGCCACCTCGTCCACCAGGCCGAGGTGATGGCCGAGCAGGGCGGAAAGTTCCACCCGTGTGGCGGCCTTGGCCTTGTCGGGCTTCTGGTCACTGGCGGGGTTGGGCGGAACCAACCGATCCCTGAGATCGTCGAGCTTGCTGGGATCAAGCGGGCCGAACAGCTGCAGCAGATCGCCGGCCTGGCCGGCAGCCAGCCGCTCATCGAGGCCGGAGAGCACCTGCTCGATCAGGCCGCTGCGCTGAAACGCCTCCGCCTCCTCCCGCCAGCGCTCCAACTGCTTCTGGATGGCGCCGAACTGGCGCAACAACCCCGGGCTGACGCGATGACGCCGCACCGCCCGTTCCAGGGCGGCCTTGGCCGCGTCGGCCTCCAGCAGCACCAGAGCGAACAGCACCGTGCGGGTGTCGCTGGCCCAGGTCACCGGCGTGAGCAGCACGCGCGGCCGGCTGGTGCCGATGCCGAACAGCCCGTCTTCTTCGAGCAGGGCAAAGGAATAGGCGGCTGGCACTTCGGCCAGCTCCTGCAGCCTGTGGGCCACTACCAGATGGGTGAGGGTGGAGACCTCCTGCTGGAGCTCACGGGCAAGGAACAGCCCCTCATCAGCGGCGGGATCGCCCTGAATGGCAGCGATGGAGACCTTCCCGATCAGGGGCTGGAGGGCGGCCACCAGCTGATCAAAGGCATTGGGCAGGGCGCCCGGGGGGAGATCCACCACGCGATCGAGGCGGGCCTCGGCCGGGGCGTCCATCAGCAGTTCGCTGCTGCCGCTGGCATGGAGCAGGGTTTTGCCATCGGCGCTGTGGATGCGCAGGCCGAGATCAGCGGAGGCCTTCTCGGCTTTCAGGGCGGCCAGGGCGGTGTAGGTGATGCGGTACTGCCCTTCCGCGTTGGTGCGCGCTTTGCCCAGGAGCTGTTCGCTGCGGAAATCGCGATCGAAGGCGGTGATGCGCAATCCAGGAACGGGAGTTCCATCAGCCAGGGTGACCGTGCCCTGCACCACACGCTTGCAGGAGCGGGCCTCCTGCCAGAGCTTGGTGAGGTCGTCTTGGGAGAGTTCACGGCCATCGCAGGCGTCGGGCTGCATGGCGGGATTAGAGCCAGAAGCTCGCCAGTGCTGCACGGCCAGGGCGGTGCTGCCGCCATAGGTGTGCTCCCGGCGCTCCTGCTCCGCAACGGGATGGCCGAGATCGGTAAGGAGCCGCTGCAGCAGGGCCACCTCCCGGCCCTGCTGCTGGTGGGTCAACCCTTCCGCGAAGGGGCTCGGGGAAGAAGCCATGGGCTTATGCGGTGGGGCCCCAGGAAGAGGCGGGGCCTGTCTGCTTTATGGCAATAGAGGGCTGAACTGTCAGGTGGCGAGGGGATGGCGAAATGTGTCTATGGTGCGCTAGATACAATTTGCTCTGTTGAGCTGTACTGAACCGTGGGATTGTTCAGCTTGCTTGAGGGCTAAAGCGCAGCCATCTCAAGCAGTTCCCGCAGTTCCCGTTTTTCGATGTCACTGGCAAGGGCGAGAGCCTGGGGCAGGAGTACCCAGCGATGGCGTCGATGCCTGTCCTTGCGGCGGCCGTAGCCGACGGCCTGCATGCCATAGATCCGTACGGTGATCACCGACCCTCTGTCGCTGGTGCTCACATCCCTCAGTTCACCCACGATGCGGGCCCACACACCGGTTTCCTCATGCACCTCACGCACGGCGGTTTCCCGCGGACGTTCTGTTGATTCGATCTGTCCCTTGGGCAGTACCCATTGCGATGGGTCGTCGGAGGCTTCCACCAGCAGGAAGCGGGTGCTGGGGCCACGACCGCGCATCACCACACCGCCTGCATGGCTGGGGCTTCCCGGTAGCTGAGGGCCCGGTGCCGGGAAACTCAGCTGCCCTTGCCTGGCTACGAGGGTGAGCACCGACCAATAGGCCTGATTGGTGGCTTTCCAGCGCTGCTCCATGTAGCGCCAGAAAGCCAGGAGCAACAGCCCAGCGGTTCCGCACGCCAGCAGGGGCGAACCGTGATGATGCCAGGGCCAGGTGATGAGCACAACGGCCAGCACCACCACAAAGGACCGAAAGAACTTGGAATCCGCCTCAAGGCGTTGAACAGCTTGGAGACTCGCCTGACTCTCGACATTGAGCCACACCTTGCACCACTGGAAGGTGTTCACCGCCTGATCGGCCCGCAGCGGTGATAGCAGGCGCTTCTTGACCTCCCCAGCACGTCGCACAGCCTGGTTGGATTCATTCCGGAACACGGCCCACAGGCCCAGGCGGAGGGGCCAGGGCAACAACTTGCCGCGAATTGCTAGGCGCCGGATCTGCACATTGAGGGTATATCCCCGGGCCCAGTCGTAGAACTCATCCAGCCAGGAGCTGAGCAGGAAGACCAGGTGGCCGAAAAGATAGCTCGCAAACAGGAAGGCGGCCCAGGCTTCCGACCCGGCGAGCGTGGCATAGCGATCCCCCAGGACGACCGGGCCTACCTCGCCGATCAGCAGATACGTCAGCAGCGCACCCGGCAGCAAGATGGAGAAGAAGTCCATCAGGCCGATGAAGAATTTCTGGGGGTCGAAGTTCGTGATCGTTTGTCTGCCTCCTTACCCGGACGCCGCACTCATCCCATTCCGGAACGATTCGCGGGCTGTTGAAATCACTACACCTTCGTTGAGTCGGCTTAGATCGCGAGCCTGGCCGGCCTTCAGACTGGTGATGTGAAGCGTCTCGATGAAGGGCAGAAGGTCTCGCAGATTCGTAACGTCTATCTTGACCGTCATAGCCTCAATAGACATGAACCGGAGCCTTCCGAGCCCCGCGAAGACCGATAACGCGACTGGATGCGGTG
>JBIIDQ010000020.1:0-12249 GCA_044238295.1 Vulcanococcus sp. | reverse complement strand
CGCTCACTGAAACCCTCGCCTGTTTTCTGATTCGTGAAGAGCAGGTCGTCTCTTCCCTTGAACTTGGTGATCTTCCTCAGTTCCTCAAGGTGTCTGGCGATTGGAGCGTTGATGGTGTAGCGCCTGCCTGTCTTCGTGTTTTCTGCAGGCACGTCAATCAAGATCCACGTCTTTTGATCGGTGCTGCTCAGGGCATTGTTCTTGCGGATATGACCCCATTTCACCTTTCTCAGCGAACCGATGCGAATCCCTGTCTCCATGGAGATCCTCATCGCAAGGTAAAGCATCTTGCGATGAGTCTTCTGGTTTTTTGCTCGCTCGCTGCTGCCGAGTGTCTCCCTCAGCACGTTTTTGCCTGAGGCGCTCTTGTTGATTTCTCCCTGCTCGTTCCAGCGGGTGCGACCTTCCGACCAGTAGAGACGAGCACTGCGTTCCAGTTCTTTCCACTCGTCAACAGTCAGGTCGTCGCGTCTGTGCTTTTTGTCTTTGGTGAGTCTGACCGACTTCAGTGTCGGCACTGAATCCTTGTTCAGGTATCCCTCCTGAACGGCGACCTCCTCATACATCCTCCTGAAGGTGCTGATTTCGGCATTGATTGTGGTCTGCCTGGGCGTTTCCTTGCCCTCCTGGTGCGCTGCTTCCTTCCGCCAGGTCTCGTAGTTGGCAAAGAAGTTCCTGGGAATCTTGTGGATCGGTCGCTGGTTCTGCCCTGCGTATTTCAGGAACCAGCGGGCGTGGTGCTCCATTTGCAGGTAACGCTTGGCACTGATGCCGTTGTGGGGGATGGTGCTGATTCGCTTCTTTTGCTTCGTCAGGAACTTCTCTGCCATCTCTTCGATGGTCAGGGTGCGGATCTGTTCGCCGCGCTCGCTCTTGGTCTTGAACTCGATGTATTTCGCCAGACCCTTGCGCTCTGCTTCCAGCACGTCGCCAGCGGCAATGCGACCCAGGGAATGGCGGTGCCTCGATTGCCGCTCCTGGTCATAGAAATAGAGATACCAGCGGTTGCCGCGATCCCCGTCTTGGAAGACGTAGCAGTGAGGGTCGTGGGCAATCGGGCGCTTGTTTAGCACCTTGGTCATCGGGCGCTACCTCCCTCCTCAGCAGGGTCGGAAAACGCCTGTTTGCTTACGCAACGCTTACAGCGGTCTAGGCGTGGCAAGGGGTCTCGCAAACGCTTACAGTGCGCTTACGGTAGTTTAGAGGGGGCGAAACCCAGTTGCCGTAAGGAATCTGGGAATACGTCCGTATCAACGCCGATTACACGACGTAACTCACTCCTTCGTGATGCACCACAACATCACTGTGGGGCGTTGCCAGTTGGTCCAGGTGATTCAGCAGCTTGCGCAGCAGTTGTTGGGTGCGCGGGTGATCGCTGAACTCCTCGCGCACCATCAGCACATCACCCACTTCCACCGGCAATGTCTGGGGGAGTCGCACCCAGTCTTCGCCGTAGAGCTGCAGCGTCAGCGGTGACGAGTAGGCGATCAGCATTGCTTCCGTAGGCGTCTTGCCATACCAGGTAGAGGCTTTGATCGCTTGGGTGCGCTCGGGGCATGGCAGCAGGTTGCAGCGCTGGAGTACCGCTTCAAAGATCGGGAAGCTGCCGCTTGGGAGTGGCAGCACCGGGTAGGGCAGGAATTCGTCCCAGGTGATGGCACCACTCCGATCGGCGAGGGGATGGCCGCGGGGCACCATCAGGTGCATGGGCATCGTGGTGAGGCGCAAAGCCGTTAGGCCTGGGCGTACCGGGGCGTCGGGTGCGGAGCAGATCCAGGCATCGATTACACCGTCCTCCAGCAGCGCGAGCGGCTGTTCGTAATCGAGCTGGTTGAAGTTGCCCCGTTGCCAGTTCGGCAGTTCAATCCCGCTCAGCCCGGGCGCCGACCAGTGCTGCGCCTCGAGCCGCAGCGTGAGATTGCGCTTCCAGCGCTGCTTTTGATGGACTAGTCGCTCGAGGTTGATCAGCTGGGTGTCACCCACCAGTCGCCATTCGCCCCGGCTCCGCTCCAGCTCCAGTTCGAACACCTCCAGGCACTTGCGGCTGTTGCGGCTCACGGTGGGCTGAGCGCAGGCGAGGGCTTCCGCTGCACGTTGGCCCGTGCGCAACCAGATGAGGTGATCGAGGGCCGCTAAGCCGTCCACCGAGATCACAGCCGCCCTCCCCTCAACGCTGGTGAACGTAAGTGTGCTTTTGGCTGCGGTCTGTGTTGTGGATAGCACTACCAGTGCAGGATCGGGTTGATGCAACAACCGCAAGGTTGTGCTGGTCGCGGAAGCCTGCGGTAGGGCTGCTTAGAGTTCGACTCCTTCGCAGACGCTGGATGGCACGGGTGTCGCAACCGGCTCTGCGCGAGATCTGGAAGGGCCCCCTGGTGGCAGGCCTCTGTTTTGGTGTGGCCTACGGCGTCACCCAGCGACTGCTCAGCTTCAACGTCACGGAGCTGATTCGCTTCGGCTCTGGGTTCGACGTGCAGGTGTTTCCTGGCACCAGCCTTGAGAGCTTGCGGCTGCGGTTTGGCGACGCCGAAGCTGAGATTCGCGGCGATCTGGAGCTGCAGGAGCTCGAGCGCCAACAGCAGCAGGAAGCCAAACAGCGTGATGAAGCGGCCAAGGAGGCCGAAGCCGCCCTCAAGCGCGCGGATGGGATCGAGCCCCAGGTGGAGCCGCCGGCTGAACCGCAGTTGCCCGCTGCAAGCTCCCCCGCACCGCTGCCACCGGTGGCCCCGCCGCCCAGCGCTCCCGCTCCTCCGCTCTGATCTGCCACAGTTTCAGCAGATCAAGCCTGGCCTCGGCCCGGTCGGCCGCCATGAGCACACCCCAGACCCTGGTGCAGGCAGCACTCAACCGGCTAACGGCACGCCTGGGCAGCGGCCTTGCCGACGCAGCTGCGGGTCTTGCCGTGCTCGCGCAGGATGCCCCAGATCGGCTCCGTCAGGAGTGGACTCTCTTCCGCGAGGAGGTTGAGCTGGAAGCCCAGCGGCTTGAACATGGCGAGGGCGTGGACCATCCCCCCTCTGCTGATGCAGGCCCTGAGGGTGAGCCATCGCTCCCCACGGATCCCCAGAAACAGATCGATCAGCTGCGGGCGCAGGTGGCACGCCTCGCGCGCTGTCTTGAGGATCAGTCTTGATGCCCGCTGTTGTGCAGGGTTTGCGCAGCGCCCGTCGGGTGCTTCGTATCTGGAGCGCAGTGCTGCAGCTGTTGCTGTGGTTGTGGCTCGATGGAAAAGCCTGGAGTTACCCCGGCGGTGCCACGGCCGAGCGGCGCGCTGGCCGCCAGCGGCGCCGCGCCCGCTGGCTCACCGCTGAGCTTCTGGAGCTCGGATCAGCCTTCATCAAGCTCGGTCAGCTGTTGTCGGCCCGGCCGGACGTGTTGCCGGCTAGCTGGGTCGAGGAGCTTGCTCGCCTGCAGGACAGTGTTCCCGCCTTTTCCTTTGAAACGGCTCAGGCCTTGCTGGAGCAGGAGCTCGGTGAGCGCTGCGCCGAAATCATTGATATCGATCCGGACCCCCTCGGTGCCGCCAGCCTGGCTCAGGTGCATCGCGCCAGCCTGCGTAGCGGCCGCCAGGTGGTGTTCAAGATTCAGCGCCCGGGCCTTGAACGCCTGTTTCGCCTCGATCTTGAGGTGATGCAGCAGGTGGCGGCGCTGTTGCAGCGCCACCCCAGCTGGGGCGTGGGTCGCGACTGGGTATCGATCGCCCAGGAATGCCGGCGTGTGTTGCTGCGGGAGCTCGACTTCCGCCTGGAGGCCGAACACGCCGCCCGCTTCCGCCAGCAGTTTCTTGACGATCCCGGCATCCGCATCCCGGCGGTGGTGTGGGAGCTCACCACCCGCCGCGTGCTCTGCCTCGATTACGTGCCGGGCATCAAGATCAACGATCGGGAAGCCCTGATTGAGGCGGGCATCGATCCGGCCGCGGTGGCCGAGAAAGGAGCGGCCAGCTACCTGCAGCAGCTCGTGCGCTTCGGCTTCTTCCACGCCGATCCCCACCCCGGCAACCTGGCTGTGGCCCGTGATGGGGCGCTGATTTACTACGACTTCGGCATGGTGGGCAGCCTCTCGCAGCGCCTGCGCAGTCGCCTCGGACGAATGGTGACCTCTGCAGCGGCCAGGGATGCAGCGGGCCTGGTGAGCGAGCTTCAGGCCGCCGGCGTGATCGCTGCTGACATCGACCCTGGTCCAGTACGCCGCCTTGTTCGGGTGATGCTGACCGAGGCGCTGACGCCACCGTTCTCGGCCAATGTGCTCGAGAAGCTCTCAGGCGATCTCTACGAGCTGGTGTACGGCCAGCCGTTCCGCCTGCCCCCGGAGCTGATCTTCGTGATGCGGGCCCTCTCCACCTTTGAGGGTGTGGGTCGCAGCCTCGATCCCAGCTTTAGCCTCGTTGCCATCGCCCGCCCTTACCTCCTGCCCCTGATGAGTGCTTCCGGCAACGGCCCCAATGACCTGTTCAATCAGCTGGGACGCCAGGCCGTGGAGGTGGGTAGCCGTGCCCTGGGCCTGCCGCAGCGTTTGGAAGAAAGCCTCTCGCGCATCGAGCAGGGCGATCTGCAAGTGCAGATCCGGGCTGGTGAAACCGATCGCCTGCTGCGGCGCGTTGCCCTGAGTCAGCAGAGCGTGGGTCAGTCGATGTTGCTGGCGGCGCTGTTGGTCTCAGCGGCTCTGTTGGCGGCCAGCGCCCGGCCCGCTCTGACTGCGGTGCCGATTGTGCTTTCAGCGCCGGTGAGCCTGAGCTGGTTGAAGCTTCAGGCTCGGCTGCGGCGCGATGGCCGCATCGACAAACTGGGGCAATGATTCCAAAAACTCTGCACGTTGTCTGGCTGAGTGGAGATCCTCTGCCGGACCTCGTTCAGAAGTGTCTGAAGTCTTGGCGTGAGGTCATGCCCGACTTTGAAATTCGCTTTTGGGGATTAGAAGATCTTCAAAAGCTGAGGGTTTGTGATTTTGCTCGTGAAGCGATCGCGCATCGGCGTTGGGCTTTTGCAACCGATGCGTTGAGGTTGGAAATCCTCAGGCTGGAGGGTGGCATCTGTTTGGATTCCGATGTGATTGCAGTTCGCAGCCTGACGCCTCTGCTCGGGTATCGGTGCTTCACGGCTGTTGAATGCCACCCGCTGATTTTTGAGCGTGGGGGTGGCAAGCTCTTGCTAGATGAAGAGAGCCGTAGGTTGAGTCGGCAAGGGATTTCCAGGGTTCCTGGCCTTGGTATCCAGGCTGCCGTGATGGGTGCTGTTGCTGGACATCCATTCGTCGAAGCCTGTTGTCAGCACTATCTAGACAGTCAATTTGTGCTTGAGCAAGGACGATTCAACGAAGACCCGATTGCCCCGAGTATTTACGGCACTGTTGCTGAAAAGTTTGGTTTTCGGTGGCTTAATGACTTTCAGTTATTGAGTGAAGGTGTTGCTGTCCTTCCTTGCTCAGTCATTGCTAGTCATCCCAATCAGTATGGGCGAGATACGTTGCTCGCCCACTGCTGTGCAGGAAGTTGGCGTTAGCGCTCTGCCCTTCTTTAAGCCTTGCCGCGAGGGCCGCGATCTTCAGCGCCGGCATAAACGGCCTGGCTGCCTAGCTCGTCTTCAATTCGGAGCAGCTGGTTGTACTTGGCCACACGCTCGCTGCGGCTCAGTGAACCGGTTTTGATCTGGCCCGCGCGGGTGGCCACCGCCAGGTCGGCGATGGTGGTGTCTTCGGTTTCGCCGGAGCGGTGCGAAATCACGCTGGTGTAACCGGCGCGGCCGGCCAGATCGATTGCCTGCAGGGTTTCGGTGAGGGAACCGATCTGGTTCACCTTGATCAGGATCGAGTTGGCTACGCCCAGGTCGATGCCGCGCTGCAGGCGCGCGCTGTTGGTCACGAACAGGTCGTCGCCCACCAGCTGCACGGTTTTGCCGAGTTTCTCGGTGAGCAGGGCCCAGCCGTCCCAGTCGTCTTCAGCCACACCGTCTTCGATCGAGGTGATCGGGAAGCGGCTCACCAGCGCCGCCAGCTGATCCACCATCTCGGCGCTGGTGTAGCTGCCGCCGTCGAAGGCATAGCGACCATCTTTGAAGAATTCCGTGCTGGCCACATCCAGGGCCAGGGAGATCTGATCGCCAGGCCGGTAGCCGGCCTTCTCGATCGCCTGAACCAGCAGATCGCCGGCTTCAATGTTGCCGAGATCGGGGGCGAAGCCGCCCTCGTCGCCCACGGCGGTGCTCAAGCCCTTGTCCTTAAGCAGGCCCTTGAGGGTGTGGAACACCTCGGTGCCCATCCGCAGTGCTTCGCGGAAGGTGGGAGCGCCGTGGGGCACGAGCATGAACTCCTGGAAATCCAGGCTGTTGGCCGCATGGGCACCGCCGTTGATCACGTTCATCAGCGGCACCGGCAGCAGGTTGGCCATTGGGCCACCCAGATAGCGGTAGAGCGGCAGGCCCACGCCATTGGCGGCCGCGCGGGCGGTGGCCAGGCTCACGGCCAGGATCGCGTTGGCGCCCAGGGCGCTCTTGTTGTCGCTGCCGTCGAGCTCGAGCATCGCGGCATCCACGGTGCCTTGATCGAGGGCGCTGAGGCCGCAGAGGGCGGGAGCGATCTTCTCTTCGATATTGCTCACGGCTTGGAGCACACCCTTGCCGCAGTAACGGCTGCCGCCGTCGCGCAGTTCACAGGCTTCGTGGGCGCCGGTGCTGGCGCCGCTGGGCACGATGGCGCGGCCGCTGGCACCGCCCTCGAGCATCACCTCGGCTTCCACCGTGGGAGTGCCGCGGGAATCGAGCACCTCCCGAGCCACGATGGTGTCAATCACGAGGTCGAGGGTGTCGATCACAGCGGCCTAGGTGTGTCTCAGTGGTCCTTGAAGGGGATCCTATGGGTCGCCCCTGCCGCGCCTCTTGTGCCCGTTGGCACCGAACGGTGAGCTCTGGTCAGAATGCGCCTGGCTGATGCGGCTTCCATGCGCTTGCTCCACACGATGTTGCGGGTCGGCGACCTGGAGCGTTCGATCACCTTCTATACCGAGGTGCTCGGGATGCGCCTGCTGCGCTGCAAGGACTATCCGGGTGGCCGCTTCACCCTGGCTTTTTTGGGCTACGGGGAAGAGAGCGACACCACGGTGCTTGAACTCACCCATAACTGGGACACCAGCAGCTACGAGATCGGAAGCGGTTACGGCCACATCGCTATTGGGGTGGAGGACATCGTTGCTGTGTGCGACCAGATGCGGGCCAAGGGCGGCCGGGTGGTGCGTGAGCCGGGACCCATGAAGAACGGCACCACCGTGATCGCCTTCGTGGAGGATCCCGATGGCTACAAGGTGGAACTGATTGAGCTGAGCTCCCGCGCCCATGCGGCCTGATTTCCCCAGCGACGCCACCGGCGCGAGCCTCACGGTCCAGCCGGATCGTTTCAGCGACGCCGCCTGGGACCTTTTGTTGTCTGCTCAAGAGCAGGCGCGGCGCTGGCGTCATGGCGATCTGGATGTGGAGCACCTGATGCAGGTGCTCTTCAGCGATCCGCGCTACGGAAGCTGGATCGATCCACTGCCTCTCGATACCGAGGGGCTGCTCGATCAGCTCGATGATTTCTGTGCTGAGCAGCCCACCAGTTCTGGTCGGGACCTCTATGTGGGTGAAGCGCTCGAAGAGCTCTTGGATTCGGCCGAGCGCTGTCGGAGCGCAACAGGAGCTCGGCTGATTGATATCCCGCAACTGCTATCGGCACTGCTCAACGAACCCCGATTGGGCGGCGCCTTGTTGACGCAGCAGGGTTTGAGTGAAGACCTGTTGCTCCGACAACAGCGACCTGACTCACGAGCGGTGACGCCCTCGGCGGCTGTTGCGCCCGCACCGATGTCTGCGCAACCGGTGGCTCCTCCAGCGTCCCGGCCGACACCATCGAACGATCGTTGGGTTGACCGCAGCCCAGCCCCAGCCCCAGCTCCGGAGCCAGTCGGCCAGGAGTTGAAGCTTGAACAAGAACCCCTGGCGCTTGATCAGTTCGGCCGCGATCTCACCGCGGCCGCCCGTGCCGGTGAGCTGGATCCGGTGATCGGCCGTGACACGGAGATCCGACGCTTGATGCAGGTGCTCTCGCGCCGTGGCAAGAACAATCCGGTGCTGATCGGCGAGCCTGGCGTGGGCAAAACAGCGATCGCCGAGTTGTTGGCCCAGCGGATCGTGGCGGGTGAGGTGCCCGATGCCCTCAAGGGTCAGCGGCTGATCAGCCTTGATCTCGGCGCCCTGATCGCTGGCGCCAAGTTCCGCGGACAGTTCGAGGAACGCCTGCGCAGCGTGCTCAAAGAAGTGCGCGAGGCCGAAGGCGAAGGGGCTGGCGTGATTCTGTTCATTGATGAGCTGCACACAGTGGTGGGGCCGGAGCGCTCCAGCAGCGATGCCGGCAGCATCCTCAAGCCGGCCCTGGCCCGGGGCGATCTGCGTTGCATTGGCGCCACCACCCCTGAGGAGTTCAGTCGCACGGTGGGAAAGGATCCGGCGTTGAACCGCCGCTTCCAGCAGGTGGTGATTAAGGAACCGGGGCTCGAGGAGAGCACCCTGATCCTGCGCGGCCTCAAGGAGCGCTACGAGCTGCACCACGGTGTAGCGATCACCGATGGCGCGGTGGTCGCGGCGGCGCGCCTTGCCGATCGCTACATCGCTGATCGCTGTCTTCCTGATTCCGCGATCGATCTGATCGATGAGGCGGCGGCTCAGCTGCGTATGGAAGTGACCTCCAAGCCCCGGTTGGTCGAGGAAGCGGAAAGCGAGCTACGGCGGGTCGAACTGGCGCTGCTGTCTGCGGAGAGCGCCCCAGAGCCCGAACGGGTGGCTTTGCAGGAGCAGCGCCGTCAGGCCAGTGCGCAATTGCAGGAGCTGCAGCAGCGCTGGCAAGGGGAGCGGGAGGAGTTGGCGGAGCTTCGGCAGCTCCTGGCCGACGACGAGAGCCTGCGACTGCAGATCGCCGAGGCCGAGCGCGATGGCGATCTGGAGGAGGCCGCACGCTTGCAATACGACCAGCTGCATGGCGTGCAACAGCGCCGCAGCGAGCTGGAGGCTCAGTTGCTGGAACAGCAGCGCTCCGGTCAGTCGTTGCTGCGTGAGCAGGTGGAGGAGGGCGACATCGCCGACGTGGTGGCACGCTGGACTGGGATTCCTGTGCAGCGGTTACTGGCAGGCGAGCGCCAAAAGTTGCTGGAGCTTGAGCAGCGGCTGGGCCAGCGGGTTATTGGTCAAAAAGAGCCGGTGGCTGCGGTGGCAGCGGCGATTCGTCGTGCCCGGGCCGGCATGAAGGATCCACGCCGGCCTGTGGGTTCGTTTCTGTTCCTCGGCCCGACCGGTGTCGGCAAGACCGAACTGGCGAAGGCCCTGGCGGCGGCTCTGTTCGACGAGGAGGAAGCGCTTGTCCGCCTGGACATGAGCGAGTTCATGGAGCGCAATGCCGTAGCCCGTCTGCTCGGAGCTCCTCCTGGGTATGTGGGATACGAAGAGGGCGGCCAGCTCACTGAGGCGGTGCGGCGTCGTCCCTATGCGGTGCTCCTGCTGGATGAGGTGGAGAAGGCCCACCCGGATGTGTTCAACGTGCTGTTGCAGGTGCTGGATGACGGTCGCCTCACTGATTCCCAGGGCCGCACCGTGGATTTCCGCCACACGGTGGTGGTGATGACCAGCAACCTCGCGAGTCGCGCCATCCTGGATCACGCCCGCAGCGGCGGCGATCCCGCTGCGTTGGAGCAGCAGGTGGAGCAGGCCCTGGCTAGCCAGTTCCGGCCTGAATTCCTGAACCGCATTGATGAGGTCATTCGCTTCAAGCCACTCGGGCCCGAGGAGCTGCAGCGGATCGTGCATCTGCAGCTGGCGGAGCTGGGTGCGTTGCTGCGGGAGCAGGCCCTGGAACTCCAAGTGGATGAGCCGGTGGTTCCCTGGCTGGCGCAGCAGGGCTATGAGCCCGAATACGGCGCTCGGCCATTGCGGCGCCTGTTGCGGCGCAGGATCGAAAACCCGCTGGCCACCGAACTCTTGGAGGAGCGCTTTGTCGGCGCATCCGCTGTGCGGGTGACCCTGGTGGAATCCGAGGGGCGCTTGTGCTTCAGCCCCATTGCCCAGGAGGTTTGATCGCATCCGGTAGGGTGGCTGTTTGCGCAACAGCGCGCACACTCGCTGTGCGAACCCCTTCTGGACACCCCGGTGGAAACCCCGACTGAGTCACAACCCAATCCACCGGCTTCCGAAGGCTTCGTTGCGGACACCGTGGCTGAGCTCCGCAAGGTGGTCTGGCCCAGCCGCCAGCAGCTGTTTGCTGAGTCCGTGGCTGTGATCCTGATGGTGACCCTTTCCGCTTTCGCCATCGCTGCCATCGATCGCCTTTACAGCTGGGCGAATGCCCAGGTGTTCCGCTGATTCCTTTTCATTCCTTGCCATTGCCCGTGTCCGACGTTGATCTGAGCACTGAAGATCTGGCTGTTCCCGAGCTGGTGGAACCCTCTGAGGCTCCTGCTGCTCCCGCGGCGGAGGGTCGTGCTCCCATCGCGCGCTGGTACGCCGTGCAGGTGGCCTCCAGCTGCGAGAAGAAGGTGAAGGCAACGCTTGAGCAGCGGGCTGTGACCCTGGGCGTGGACAACCGCATCCTTGAGATCGAGATCCCCCAGACCCCAGCGGTGAAGCTCAAAAAGGACGGCAGTCGCACCAGCACCGAAGAGAAGGTGTTCCCCGGCTATGTGCTCGTGCGCATGGTGCTCGATGAGGACACGATGATGGCGGTGCGCAGCACCCCGAACGTGATCAACTTCGTGGGTGCTGAGGATCGCCGCGCCACCGGGAAGGCCCGTGGTCATATCAAGCCTCGTCCCCTCAGCCGTTCTGAGGTGGATCGCATCTTCAAGCGCGCGGCTGAGAAGAAGCCTGTAGTGAAGGTCGACCTCACCGAAGGCGATCAAATCCTGGTGACGGCTGGTCCGTTCAAGGATTTCCAGGGCGAAGTGATCGAAATCTCCGGCGAGCGCAACAAGCTCAAGGCCCTGCTCTCAATCTTCGGCCGGGAAACTCCGGTGGAGCTCGAGTTCTCTCAGATCAGCAAGCAAAGCTGATGTCAGTGCGGCCGTCTCCCTGCGGAGGGCGGCCACAGGCAGTGTTCCGGTTCCCGGGGCCTGCCGCACCCGCTGCCTTAGGGTCGCGGATCCGCAGATTGCTCAAGCCGCCAGGACGATGGCAAAAAAAGTTGTAGCTGTGATCAAGCTGGCCCTCCAGGCCGGCAAAGCCAACCCCGCGCCGCCGGTGGGTCCTGCCCTCGGTCAGCACGGCGTCAACATCATGGCGTTCTGCAAGGAGTACAACGCTCGGACGCAGGACAAGGCTGGCTATGTGATTCCGGTTGAAATCTCGGTTTTCGAAGACCGCAGTTTCACCTTCATCACCAAGACCCCTCCCGCTTCCGTGCTGATCTCCAAGGCAGCCGGCATCGAAAAGGGTGCTGCCACCTCCTCTAAGGGCTCTGTGGGCGCTATCAGCCGCGCACAACTCGAAGAGATCGCCAAGACCAAGCTGCCCGACCTCAACTGCACCAGCGTTGATTCGGCCATGCGCATCATCGAAGGCACCGCCCGCAACATGGGCGTCGCCGTGAAGGACTGAGACCAGCGACGGGCTTCGGCTCTGCTGTGATCTCCTGTCCATCCCTGTCCCTTATCGGGGGAGAGCCTCAGGGCTCGTCTGCACCCCATGCCTGAAATGCCAAAAGTTTCCAAGCGCTACTCCGCCGCCTTCGGCAAGGTTGAGACCCGCACCTACTCCCCGCTCGAAGCGGTGGAACTGGTGAAGGCCAACGCCACGGCCAAGTTCGACGAGACCGTCGAAGCCCACGCCCGCCTCGGCATCGACCCCAAGTACACCGACCAGCAGCTGCGCACCACCGTGGCGCTGCCCCACGGCACCGGCCAGAGCATCCGCATCGCCGTGATCGCCCGTGGCGAAAAGGTGGCTGAAGCCAAAGCAGCCGGCGCTGACCTCGCCGGTGACGACGATCTGGTGGACACCATCGCCAAGGGCGAAATGGAGTTTGATCTCCTGATCGCCACCCCCGACATGATGCCCAAGGTGGCCAAGCTCGGCCGGGTGCTCGGTCCCCGTGGTCTCATGCCGAATCCCAAGGCCGGCACGGTCACCACCGATCTGGCTGGCGCCATTAACGAGTTCAAGGCCGGCAAACTCGAGTTCCGTGCCGACCGCACCGGCATCGTGCACGTGCGCTTCGGTAAGGCCAGCTTCGACGCGGCCAAGC
>JBIIDQ010000236.1:0-3486 GCA_044238295.1 Vulcanococcus sp. | reverse complement strand
ATCCGTGATGCCGGTGCCACCGAGGTGCATATGCGCATCAGCTCACCACCAGTCACCCACCCCTGCTTTTACGGCATCGACACCGATACCCAGGACCAGCTCATCGCCGCTCGCCTCACCCTTGAGGAGATCGCCGCGCATCTTGGCGTGGATTCACTCGCCTACCTCACCAAGGAAGGAATGGTGGAAGCGGCTCAGGCGAATGCCTCTCATTTCTGCACGGCTTGCTTCGATGGTGCCTACCCAATTGAGATGGATGAGAGCGTGAGCGGCAGCAAACTAATGCTGGAGCCTCAGGGGGTTGCTGCAACCGTTTAAACGGTTAATCGAAAGCGGAATGCTAGCGACCCGCGGCCTTTAGGATGATTTTGATTGTCTTGAATAGAATAAGGAGATCCAGCCATACAGTCGCGTTACGCAGATAAAACAAGTCGTAACTCAGCTTGGTTTCTGAATCATCAATGCTGGAGGCATAGGCCATGTTCACTTGGGCCCAACCGCTCAAGCCTGGACGCATCCAGTGCCGTAGTCGATAGTTTGGAATCTTTTGCTCAAGAATCTGTTCGAGATCCGGCCGTTCTGGTCGTGGCCCAATCAGGCTCATTTCTCCTTTGAGCACATTGATCAGTTGTGGGAGTTCATCGATACGGGTCCGCCGGAGCCATTGGCCGACGGGGGTGATGCGTTTGTCTTCGTTCTGGGCCCACTGAGCACCGAAGGGTTCGGAGTTGAGACTCATTGTGCGGATTTTCAGCACGTTGAAGGGAATGCCCAGCAGCCCAGAGCGACGTTGCTGATAGATCACGCTTCCCCCGTCTTGCAGCTTCACGAGCGCCATGGCGCAGAGCAGCAAGGGTGAGGTGATCAGCAATAAAAGCAGGCTGATCACCACATCGGCGTAGCGCTTGAGTTGTTTTTGGAGATTGGTGCGTTGTCCATCAATTCCTCCCGAAAATAGAAGCCATTGATTGCCAATCCAGCGCGGCGGGATCCGTTGCAATTCCTGCTCCGCCATTTCAACCAGCGAATGCACAGGATGGCCTTGTTCCACAGCAAGCTGACAAAAGGCCTGCATGCCTGCCTGGTTGATGACACCAGGGCTTAGGGCCAGAGATTCAGCGATGGTGGGGCCCGTGCTGGCTTGGTCGGGATCGAGATCCATCACGGCCGGTAAGGCACCCATCGGCTGCGTCATCGACCACTCTTGCTTGAGGGAGAAGAGTTCACCTTTGAGCGCTACGATCTGCCAGCGCGGACGCTGACTGGTGGGCCAGTGGCTGCGGAACACCCAGCGCACGAGGCCACTCCACAGCCCTGCCAGCACGAACAGAGGGATCAGGGTGCTGCGGAAGAACAGGATGTTGCTGATTTGCAGCCGGAAGATGTAACTCACCACGGCAGCCGTGGCCACACTCGCTGCACAGGTGATGCCCAATCGTGTGGTGGCTTGTGTCCAGGTGACCTGCCGCAGCTTCAGCAGTGTGTAAGACCCGAACAGCCAGCCGAGGCTGCAATAGATCAGAACCAGAATGAACAGTCCACCACTCTGGTGATGACCCTGCACAAGGGCTGGGCTGTAGCTCTGGGTGATCAGCGTGCCAAGAACCAGCACACCCGCGGCGTCGAGCCATGCCGCTAGAAACAGCGGAATACGAGGACGGGCCCAGGGCATCAGTTCATCGCATCACACCGGTGCTTCCGTTCCTTGGGCCTGGTGTTGGACGGCACCGCCGAGCTCGAAGGCGGCATGCACCACCTGCAGGGCCTTCACACCATCAGCTTCAGGCACCACGCAACTGGTGCGGATCTCGCTGGTGGCGATCATTTCAATGTTCACGCCCGCATCCGCCAGGGAGCGGAACATTCGGGCTGCGGTGCCAGCGGTGCACGGCATTCCCGCTCCCACGGCGCTGATCCGGGCGATGGCCATGCCTTCCTCGAAGCTGGCTCCGGGCCATTGATTGAGCAGGGGTTGCAAGGCGGTGCGGGCCCGCACGAGGTCGTCACGCTTGAGGCAGAAGCCCATGTCCCGGCTTTGTTGATCGCCGCTCCCGTGGCTGCGTTCCGATTGCACGATGGCATCGAGGCTGATGCCTGCATCGGCCAGCACGCGACACACCGCAGCAGCAGTGCCTGGTTTGTCGGGGATGTGGCGCACGGCCACCTGGGCCTGGTCGCGATCGAGAGCGATGCCGCGCACTTCCGGTTCGCCGGCGCCGGAGGGAGGCGGGTTGAGATGCAGCTGGCGTTCGTTCAGCTCAAAGCATTGGGCAGCCGCCTGCAGCGCCTTGCTGCCTTGGTGTCCTGCCACCAGGCAACTCACCTTCACTTCGCTGGTGGCGATTAGGCGCAGGTTGATGCCGCCTTTGGCCAGGGTGTCGAACAGGCGGGCTGCCACACCGGGGCGACCCATGATCCCCGCGCCAGCGATGCTCAGCTTCGCCATGCCTCCCTCGGCGCTGATCGTGGCGCTTTCGGCGCCGGCGCCCATGGCCGCAAGCACTTCGCGGCACACCAGCTGGGCCCGATCCAGCTGCGTTTCCGCCACGGTGAACGCGATGTCGTTGGTGAAGCCGCAGTGATCGCCGCTGCAGTGGGCGTCGGCCTCATGGGTCGACTGAACGATCAGATCCACGTTCAGCCCAGCGGCTGAGAGTGCTTCAAACAGTTGAGCTGCCACGCCGGGGCGATCGGGCACGTGGGCTAGGGCCAGCACCGCCTGGTCAGTGTCGAGCTCGGCGCCATCCACGGGTTTACCTAGCTCCAAGCCTTCGCCGTTACCGCGCCGGCTGGTGGCATCGCTGGTGAGCAACGTGCCGGGCTGATCGCTCCAACTGGAGCGCACTACCAGGGGCACGCCGTAGTTGCGAGCGATTTCGACCGCTCGCGGATGCAACACCGCCGCCCCCAGGCTGGCCAGCTCGAGCATCTCGTTGCAGGTGATCGTGTCCATCAGTTGGGCATCGGGCACCTTGCGGGGGTCGGTGGTGAGCACCCCCGGCACATCGGTGTAGATCTCACAGGCATCGGCGCCCAGCGCTGCCGCCAGGGCCACGGCCGAGGTGTCGGACCCGCCGCGGCCGAGGGTGGTGATCTCGGGGAGGCCGCTCAGGCCGCTGCTGGTGCCCTGGAAACCCGCTACCACCACCACGTTGCCGTCGCCCAGCAATCGCTGCAGCCGGTCGGTGCGCACTTCAAGAATGCGGGCGCGGCCGTGGGCGGATTCGGTGAGGATCCCCACCTGGGGGCCCGTCATCGAAACCGCCGGCACCCCCAGCGCGTTCAGGGCCATGGCCAGTAGGGCAATGGAGACCTGTTCGCCTGTGGCCAGCAGCATGTCCATTTCCCGCTGGGGCGGATTGCTACTGATGGCGCGGGCCAAGCCAGTGAGCTCATCGGTGGTGTGGCCCATGGCCGACACCACGATCACCAGATCGTTGCCTGCTTGGCGGCTGCTGGCGATGCGCTCGGCCACTGCCTGGATCC
>JBIIDQ010000235.1:0-3490 GCA_044238295.1 Vulcanococcus sp. | reverse complement strand
TTAACGACATCTCAAACCTATGGAGAACTGAACCTATGAGCTGTGTTCTGCGTTGCTGCGAAGCCAGACAACGTGGGGAACCCTTGGGTCTGCGGCCGAGGCAAGACCAGCAGCTGCCGATTGTGCCGGCGCGCTGCAATGGCCAGACCCTAATGGCCTGAAGCGATTTAGCCGAGCGCACAAGCCGGGCTGATGCAATTTGGCAGCAACCCGACGCGGACTTAGTACGGCAATCCAGCCAGGGGCTCCTCAGGCAGAACTCCGCTCTCCACCGATCCGAGCCGCCAGGCCTGATGGCCCAGCTCACGGCACACCGCCAGAGCCGCCGACTCCGCCGACTCCGGCAGCACCAAACAAAAGCCCACGCCGAGATTGAAGGTGTTCCACAGATCGGCCTCTGGCACCTCACCGTTCTCCTGAAGCCAGCGAAAGAGGAGCGGACGCTCCCAGCTGCCGGCATCCACACGGGCATGGAGCCCGGCGGGTAGAGCCCTCGGCAAGTTTTCAGGCAGGCCGCCGCCGGTGATATGGGCCATGCCATGCAGCTCCACTCCCGCGCTCAGCAGGGCCTGAACGAGCCCCACATAGAGAACAGTGGGCTCCAGCAAGGCATTCAGAACCGCAGGTCCGCCTGCACTGAGCGCAGTGTCTGCCGTCACCCCTCGCATCTCGAGAATGCGGCGCACGAGGCTGAAGCCATTGCTGTGCACACCGCTGCTGGCCACCGCCACGATCCGATCACCGGGCTGTACTCGCGCTGGATCAATCAGCTCGTCTTCCTCCACCACAGCCACACAGAACCCGGCCAGGTCGTAGCGACCAGGAGCGTAGAAACCAGGCATCTCGGCAGTCTCACCACCCAACAAGGCGCAGCCGCTGCGCCGGCAGCCATCGGCAATACCTTCAACCACTCCCGCCATCGCCTCAGGGCTGAGCTTGCCGGTGGCGATGTAATCCAAAAAGAACAGCGGCTGGGCGCCACTCGTAATCACGTCGTTGACACACATCGCCACTAGGTCGATGCCGACGCCGTGGTGCCGCCCATGGGCCTGGGCCAGCTCCAGCTTGGTGCCCACCCCATCGGTGCCCGACACCAGCAGCGGCTTGCGCATGCCCTGAGGCAACCGACAGAGACCACCAAAGCCACCCAAACCACCCAAGACCTCAGGTCGGCGGGTGGACTCCACGCTGGAGCGAATGCGGTCAACAAAGGCGCGACCGGCCTCCACATCAACCCCTGCTGTGCGGTAGTCCATGCCAACAACCACTCACGACATCCCTCGATCCTGCCCCGGCATAGGCCCGACGGGGGCGCGAACGCCCCACACCGCCAGGCCGCCAGCGCAATTGGCACACGACTCGATCAGCTGCGCTTATGAAGGCGATCAGTCCATGTAATCGAAGGAGCCTCTTGCAATTCCCCAGATCCCTGCGATAGCCACCCATCAGCGATTTGATCGCAAATCCTGATCAATCAATGGCCAACAGTTCCTGACCAAATCCTTAAGGCGGTGCCAGTAACTTTGCGTCGTCGTCAATTCCCGATAGGAACTCCGCCAGCACTTCGTTTCAGTTACCGCCTGCATTCCTTGCTTGCGTATCTCTGAACACGCTCTTGAAGCTGACGGGCCACAACTTTTTCAGTGGCTGCTGCGTTGATCGCGGCGAGTTTCGCTTGTTATGCGTCGCATCTGTCTTCTTGGTGGCTCGGCCCTGTTGCTCTCCGGCAGCACCGGCTTCACGCCTGCCTTCGCCACCACTGGCCGTGTCGCTGCTGCCGACAGCAGCGCTTCCATCGAACTGGCCATCCGCAACGCGGAATCCAGCCCCGAGGCGGCCATCAGTCCAGACGAGCCCCAGCTCAAGCCGACCACTCCAGCGCTGCCCATCGCCACACCCTCCCAGCAGCCTCGGGTGAAATCAGTGAGCAAAGGCCAAGCCAGCTGGTACGGCCCTGGCTTCTTCGGCAACCGCACAGCCAGTGGCGAGGTGCTGCGTCCCGGCACGCTCACCGCTGCGCACCGCTCGTTGCCCTTCGGCACCCAGGTGCGTGTCACCAATATGGGCAATGGCCGCAGTGCCATCGTGCGCATCAACGATCGCGGGCCTTTTCACGGCCATCGCGTGATTGATCTGGCCCACGGCGCCGCTAACCAGCTGGGGCTCATCTCCAGCGGCATCGCCAACGTGAAACTGGAAGTACTCCAGTAATCCGCTGTTCGCTACGAGATCAGCAGCCCACTGGCCACTGGCCGGTGGGCTTTTTGCTAGTTAGGCCGCGCCGGTAGGGTCGGCAAGAATCCCGAGAGCCCGTGCGCCTGCTGCGGAGTTGCACCGAATTGCTGGAGTGGCGCCGGGCCCAGGGCACTGCGCCGCTGCACTTCGTGCCCACCATGGGCGCCCTGCATGCGGGCCACCGCAGCCTGATTGACCAGGCGTGTCACCAGAAGACCGTTGAGGCCAGCCCAAAGGTGCTGGTCAGCGTGTTCGTGAATCCCTTGCAGTTCGGGCCCACCGAGGATTTCGAGCGTTATCCCCGCAACCTGCAACGCGATGGAGAGCTGGCCGAGGCGGCAGGCGCCGATGCGCTGTTTGCCCCAAGCGTTGCCGATCTCTATCCCGCAGGTGAAAGCGAACTCACAAGCATTTCGCCTCCACAGTCCCTGCAGGCGGGGCTGTGCGGAAGACACAGGCCTGGCCATTTCAACGGCGTCGCCACGGTGGTGGTGAGGCTGCTCGGACTGATCCGCCCCAGCCACGTGCTGCTGGGCGAAAAAGACTGGCAGCAGCTCACGATTCTCAGGCGCGTGGTGAGGGATTTGGGCCTGCCCGTGCAGGTGATTGGCTGCCCCACCCTGCGGGACGACGACGGCCTCGCCTTGAGCTCCCGCAACCGATACCTCAATCCAGCGCAGCGCCAGCAGGCCGCAGCGCTTCCCCGTGCTCTACACGCCGCCGCTGCCGCAGGGATTCAGCCACAGCAAACAGCAGCACCCCTGGTCGCGCGCGTGGAGCAGCAGCTGGAGGAGGCCGGGCTGGTGGTCGACTATGTAGAGGCGGTGTGCGCGCACAACCTGCAGCCCAAGGCCCAGCTCACGGGCCTCACCCTGCTAGCTGCCGCCGCCCACTGCGGCCCCAGCCGCCTGATCGATCACGTTTTTCTGATGAGCCGAGCCCCGATCGTTGCCATCGACGGCCCCGCCGGAGCCGGCAAAAGCACGGTGACCCGCGCCTTTGCCGAACGGCTGGGGCTGATCTATCTCGACACCGGCGCCATGTATCGGGCCGTGACCTGGCTGGTGCAGCAGAGCGGTGTGGATCCTGGCGATGGCGCTGCGGTTGCTCCGCTGCTCATTGACCTGGACCTGCAGCTGAGCACCGCTGCCGCTGGCAGCCAGCGGGTGTTGGTGAACGGCCACGATGTGACCGAGGCGATCCGCTCACCGGAGGTGACGGCACAGGTGTCGGTGGTGGCTGCCCACGGCTGCGT
>JBIIDQ010000234.1:0-3495 GCA_044238295.1 Vulcanococcus sp. | reverse complement strand
TTCAGCGGTCATGTCGCTTTCGATGAATCCAGGCGCCACGGCATTCACGGTGACGCCACGGCTGGCGAATTCAGCGGCGCTGCTGCGCGTCAGGCCGATCACGCCGGCTTTGGCGGCGCTGTAGTTGGCCTGGCCGGGGTTGCCCATCAGGCCCACGACGGAGGTGATGTTGATGATCCGTCCGCTACGGGCTTTCAGCATCGAGCGGCTCACGGCGCGGGTGCAGAGGAAGACGCCAGTGAGGTTGAGGTCGATCACGCTCTGCCAGTCAGCGCTCTTCAT
Source organism: Vulcanococcus sp. (assembly GCA_044238295.1). GTDB lineage: Bacteria > Cyanobacteriota > Cyanobacteriia > PCC-6307 > Cyanobiaceae > Vulcanococcus. The sequence continues at coordinate 3,213 of JBIIDQ010000234.1, read as the reverse complement.
GCGCATCAGCAGGCCGTCGCGGGTGATGCCGGCGTTGTTGACCAGCACGTCCAGTCGTCCCTCACGGTCTTGGACGGCCTTCATGAGGGCTTCGACTTGCTCTTCGTCGGCCACGTTGGCCTGATGGGCCCAGGCCTTACCGCCGGCAGCCGTGATCTCGGCCACCACCGCCTCCGCCGCAGTGGGCGAGCTGGCGAAGTTCACGACCACCGTGGCACCCGCAGCGGCCAGTTCCTTGGCGATGGCAGCGCCGATGCCGCGGCTGGCGCCGGTTACCAGGGCAACCTGGCCAGTGAGGGGGGTGGCGTCGGCCATGGCTCGGGATAAGGCTCGGGTCGAGCGAGCGTAGATCTGCGCCCTGGCTGGGGTTCAGGCCGGCATGCTTTCCACGCCAGCTAGCGCGCTTCCCAAGAGATCACCGAAGCGCTGCAGCTGCTGTTTGCTGCCCATCACCACCAGCAGTTGACCCGGGGCCAAACGCACATTGCCGCCGGGATTGGCCAGCAGCGGTTCCGGCGCACCACTGCTGATCTGGCTGGCCTGGGGATTGCGGATCGCCAGCACCAGGGCACCACTGCGGCGGCCCAGTTGCAGCTCCGCCAGGCTGGCGCCGTTGAGTTCACCGAGATGGCTGGGGTCATCGCTGAGCTGGAATTCCTCCACTTCACAGTCGCTGCCGGCCAGCAGTTCCATGAACGTCACGGCTAGGGGACGCAGGGCGGTGGCGGCCATGGTGCGGCCGCCGGCTACGTAGGGGCTCACCACCTGATCGGCGCCTGCCAGGCGCAGCTTGCCTTCGGCTTCTTCGCTGTCGGCCCGGGCGATCAAGCGGGCCCGGGGGGCCAGTCCTCGTGCACTCAACACCACATAGAGGTTGGCAGCATTACTGGGTAGAGCCGCGACAAGGGCCCGGCAGTGGTGAATGCCGGCCTCCTCAAGGGTTTCATCGAGGGTGGCATCCCCCTGAAGCACCGTGAATCCACGCTCCTGGGCTTCGGTGATGCGATCGCTGTCGTTTTCCACCACCAGCAGGGGTACCCCTTCACCGCTGAGCTGTTCGGCGATCTCCCGCCCGATCCGGCCGTAGCCGCAGAGGATCACGTGCTGATTCATCGTGCGTTTGAGCTGTTGGCGGTAGCGCCGTTCGCGCAGCCGCCGGAAGTAGCCGGAGTTGGTTAATTCCAGCAGTTTCTGGATGGTCTGCTGCACGACCACTAAGCCGCCCACCAGCAGCAGGGCGGTCACCACGCGCCCGCCCGTGTGCATCACGGCGGTGTGAGGGTCGCTGAAGCCGAGCGTGCTCAGGGTGATCAGCACCATCCAGTAGCAGTCGCCCCAGTCCCAGCCTTCAGTGATCCGGTAGCCCAGGGCTCCCGCATTCACCACCATGCCGAGAGCCAGGAGCGGCCCGGCCCAGGGCTGACGGGCGAAGGCAGCACGCACCCCCCGCTGTCGCCGGTTGGAGCGGCGGGCTCGCTTCATCCCAGGCCGAGGGCCTCGAGCACCTCGGCGGCTTGCAGCTGGTGCAGTTGTCCGCTGGTACCCACCCCTTTGACCCCATCGCGGTTGGGCAGATCAGCCGCGCTGCGGCCTAGCGCCACAAGCGGCATCCCTGTGAGTAGCGCCAGTTCTGTGGTGATCGGATCACTGCTGAGCACTACATCGCAGCTGGCTACTTGGGCAGCCCGTTGCGGCAACTTGGCGTTGCGGGCGGTTTGCACCACGCGCAAATCGGGCAGCTTGCTACGCACTAGTTCCGGTAGCTGGTCCCAGCTGCTGGCCGGCCAGTCGCCCGATCTGCCGCTCGGAGCAAGCAGCAGGGCCGGCCCCTGACCAGCGGGCAGCTGGGCGGCTGCTTGCTCTAGAGAAGCCTTGGGGAGCGACAGCCGGAAAGCGGCAGCGTCGAGGCTCACCCCCAGAGGCTTGAGGAAAGCGGCCATGGCCTGGGCCGGCCAGCCGGAGTTCTGGCTCACGGTGCTGGTGGCAGAAAAACCAGCACTGGCAACGCGGTTGGGGATATGGCTCATCGAGAGCATCAGATCCACCTGCCGGCCGCTGGCGAGGTTGATACAGGCCTGAAAATCAGGTTCGCGCACGTTACCGAGCAGGTTGGCCCAGTCGGCGAGGGTGGGGGCGCCGTCGAAGTCGAACGGAATTAACTTTTCAACGGCGGGCAACAGGCTCCAGGCTCCGGCGGCCGATGGGGCACAGGCCACTTGAATCTGAGCGCCGAGAGCATCGGCGAGACGTGCTGCTGCGGGAACGGTGTGCAGTTGTTCATCCACGCCGCCCGGAACCAGAAACAGAACGCGCATGGCCGCAGGCGGAGCGTGAACTGATTGTATGTAGGTGGGATTACTCAGCTCCGAAGCAGCCATGCATTTGCTGATCGCCTGTGCCGGCAGCGGCCGCCGCATGGGGGCTGAGCGCAACAAGCTGCTGTTGGAGGTGGCGGGCCGGCCCGTGCTCGCCTGGACCCTGGACGCAGCGCTGGCCTCGGCTTCGATCCGTTGGATTGGCCTCGTTGGCCAGCCGGTGGATCAAAGCGACATCCTCCAACTGGTGGAGGCAGCCCAGCCCCAGCGACCGGTGCAGTGGATCCAGGGCGGAGAGACCCGCCAAGATTCGGTCTGCAACGGCTTGGCGGCCCTGCCGGCCGAGGCCAGCGCCGTGCTCATCCACGACGGTGCCCGTTGCTTGGTGGAACCGGGACTGATCGATCGCTGCGCGGCGGCGGTGCAGGCCGGGGAGGCCGTGATTGCGGCGGCCCCCGTGACCGACACGATCAAGCGAGTTGATGGGACAGGCCTGATTCAGGAGACCCCCGATCGCTCCCAGCTCTGGGGTGCGCAGACGCCGCAGGGGTTTCCCGTGGAGCGGTTGCGCCAGGCCCATACCCAGGCCCGCCGAGAGGGCTGGAGTGTCACCGACGATGCCTCCTTGTTTGAGCGCCTCGGCTGGTCGGTGCGGGTGATGGAGTCGTCGCCGGCCAACATCAAGATCACCACTCCGTTTGATCTCACCATCGCCCAGGCCGTGTTGGCGGCTCGTCAGATCTGAAGCACCGTCAGCTCGCCGCGATCGGCATCCAGTCGCACGCGCTGGCCCAGGGCCAGCGCGGCATTCCCTGGCTCATGGCCAACGGGTAGGTCTGCCAACACAGGGATACCCAGGTCGGCGGTCCGCTCTCTCAACACCTGATGGCAGTTCAGC
>JBIIDQ010000233.1:0-3497 GCA_044238295.1 Vulcanococcus sp. | reverse complement strand
TCATGCCCAAGAAGGAGGCCGGCCTCGGGGTGATCACCAACCTCAAGGAGCGCTTCCCCCGCGGCACCCAGGTGGAGGTGCTGGTGACCCGTGAGCAGAACGCCGACGGCATGGTGACCGTGAGCGCTCGCGCCCTGGCCCTGCGCCAGAGCTGGGAGAAGGTGCGCCTGCTCGAGAAAGAGGGCAAGGTGCTGCAGGTGAAGGTGAATGGCTTCAACCGCGGCGGTGTGACTGCGGATGTGGAGGGTCTACGCGGCTTCATCCCCCGCTCCCAGCTGCAGGAGGGTGAAAACCACGAGGCACTGGTGGGCAAAACCCTCGGGGTGGCTTTCCTGGAGGTCAATCCTGAGACCCGCAAGCTGGTGCTCTCGGAGAAGAAAGCGGCCACAGCTGCCATCTTCCAGAACTTGGAAGTGGGCCAGCTGGTGGAAGGCCAGGTGGTCTCGATCAAGCCCTACGGCTTGTTTGTGGATCTCGGCGGCATCAGCGGCCTGCTGCACCAATCGGTGATCACCGGCGGCCAGATGCGCGACATGCGCGAGGTGTTTGGCCAGGGGGATCGTGTGAAGGCGCTGATCACTGAGCTCGATCCCGGCCGTGGCCGCATCGCTTTGAACACGGCCCTGCTGGAGGGTCAGCCCGGGGAACTACTCATCGATCGCGACAAGGTGATGGAGGAAGCCGCCGATCGGGCCAACCGTGCTCGTAGCGTGCTGCGCCAGCAGGAACAAAGCGCCGGATGAGTCAGGCCACCGAGGAAGCGCGCCCGAATGCCGGGCGCGAGCCCTCTCCTTCCCCGGATCTCCTGCAGGCGGATTGGGAACTTGATTACTACTCGCGGCCGATCCTCGAGCCCGATGGCAAGAAACGCTGGGAGCTGCTGATCTGCAGCACGCCCGTTCCTGGAGCGGAGCGTTCGGGCTTCCGCTTCCTGCTGCAGTGCCCGGCCTCAAGCGTGAATTCTCAGTGGCTGAAACAGTCGCTGGAGCAGGCGATCGACCAGGCGGCTGCCGAGGGTTTTGCCGCGCCCCGGAAGTTGCGCTGTTGGCGCGCCTCGATGCGCACGATGGTGCAGCGCGCTGCCGAGGGCCTTGGCCTCGAGTTGATCCCGAGTCGCCGCTGTTACGCCCTGGTGGAGTGGCTGCAGGAGCGTCAGCTCACGGTGTATCCGGCGGAAGAGGGCTACATGGCCGGCCCGCTTGCTCCGGCTCCCCTGCCGATTCAGCCGGTGGCAGTGCCCCTGCCGGAGGCCGCCCGCGGCGACAGCTGGAGCTGGGCTTCGCTGCCGCTCGGTGCCCTGCGGGAAGCGGCGGAATGGGATGTGAGCTTTGCCGGCCTGGTGCCCCTCGACCAAGCAGGCGCGGATGAGGCGATGGTGAGCGGTTTGCGTTTGTTCAGCAGCACCCGCTCCCTGGCGATCGCCGGCTGGCTGGCTGGCCTTGAGCCAGTTCGTCTGGAGGTGAGTGGTCAGCAGCTGGTGCTGGAAGCGGGCCTCGAGGATCGTTGGCTGCTGGGCAACCTGGAGGCTGAAGAGGCCGAAGCGGCGGCCCAGGCCTTCCGCGCCGCCCGGGAGCAGGTGGCTGGTGTGCAGTTCCTGGCGGTGCAGAGCAGTGAAAACCAGAACGGCTTCGATGGCTTCTGGGTGCTGCGCGATCTTCCCGATGCCTAGGCCGCTTCGCCATGGCTGAAGCGGTTGATCCCCCGTTCGATCGTCCTGATGCCCAGTTCAACCTGCTGGACGGGTGGACCTGGGTGGGCTGCTACGGCGGGTACTACCTCCAGGCCGATCTGCTCGAGCGTTTTGAGCACGGCTTCTTCACCCGCCAGTGGCAGGGGCGTGCTCCCGAGGTATTGGCTGGCTATGTGAGTGGAGGCGTGAGCGTGCATCGCCCGAAGCAGGTGCACAGCGCCCTGGTGTTGCCGGCCAGTGCCGCCAGCGCTGAACCGTGGCCGGAGGCGGATGGCCTGGTGAGTGATGCCGGCGGCCAGAGCCTATGGGTGTGCGGTGCCGATTGCACGCCGGTGCTGATCGCTGATCGCGTGAGCGGCCTGGTGGCGGCCTGCCATGCGGGCTGGCGCGGCGTGGCGGGCGGCATCTTGCTGGAGGCGATTCAGCAGTTAGAAACCGCTGGTTGCCGCAGGCAGGATCTGTTGGTTGCCCTCGGCCCTGCCGTGAGCGGCGCCAACTACCAGGTGGAGCGCAACGTGGCCGAGCAGGTGGCCGCCTCCCTATCGGCGCAAGCCGATGCAGCCGCCGCTTGGCGTGAGCTGGAGGCCTGCGGGGCGCTGAGCCCCGATCCCGAACCCGGCCGCTACCGGCTCGATATTCGCGCCGCCACCCGCCGGCAGCTGGAGCTCGCCGGGGTGCCGGCCGAGCAGATCACGGTGTGCCCGCTGTGCACCGTGAGTGAGGAGCTGCTGTTTCACTCCTGGCGGCGCGATCAGGTGAAGGCCGTGCAGTGGAGCGGCATCGTGTCGCAGCAGCTGCCTGCCTAGCGCTGTTAAGCGAGCTCGATGCCAAGGTCCAGGCTCAGCTGCCCTGGGCTCGGCTCCCGCCGGCGCCCACTGCGGGCTCGGGATGGTCTGTTGGTTGATGTTGCGGCACTGCCGCCGCGGTTGCTGCTGCTGCCGCTGAACCAACTCATCAGGGCGCGCCAGCCCCCGGGATCAAGCCGCTCCAGATCCACGGCGCTGGGCTGCAGTTCGACCGGTGTGCGGTTGGCCCATACATCCGCCCAGGCCACATCCGCCTCGGAGATGCGCTGGTAGCCAAAGGGATGCAGCTGGCTCGGCAACCGCGCCATGGCGGCCTTCACATCGCCAATTTGGAGGCGTTGCTGCTCGAGCGACTGCAATCGCCGTTTGCGTGCGGTTTCGTAATCGAGTACGGCAGCCGGGTAGTCGGCCATGGCTGGCGGTGCCCCCAGCTGGTCGTTGGTGAGGCCCCGCAGTTCCGGTAGCCAGCGCCGAATGAACAATCCCTGGGGATCGCAGCGATCCACGGCCACCTGGCCGGGGTGGTAGATCCGTGTCCAGGCCTTGGATCCGTGATACGTCACCCCGGCCTGCATCGCCCATTGGTAGTGATCGATGGGGCAGTCGCCATCGATCAGATGGCGCATGTAGTGCAGGGCTCCGAAGCGCCAGTCGATCCCGCAGAGGTTGCTGAGAAAGCTGGCGTAGATCGCTCGGCTGCGGAAGTTGAGCTCTAGCCAGCCCCCTTCCGCCTGCAGGCAGCGAGCCGCCGCATCCACGATCGGAAAGCCGGTGCGGCCTGCCTTCCAGGCCGCGTACAGCTCTTCCTGTTCTGGGCAGAGCCTGCCCGTGTTGCCCTCTGGATCGTCGAGATCGCTCCAGAGGGCGCTGAGTTCGAGCTGCGGCAGGTAGCGGAAGCGTTGATGGATGGCGCAGCCCCAGCGCAGGCGGCTAGCCAGCTGCAGGGCGCTGCGGCTGCGGGGTTGGCGGCCACTGCTGTTGCCCGCTTGGGGCAGCAGCCA
>JBIIDQ010000232.1:0-3498 GCA_044238295.1 Vulcanococcus sp. | reverse complement strand
CAGATCCTTCTCCAGCTGCTCGAGCACCACCAGGTCGTTGTTGGCCTGAAGGCCACGGATGGCATCCTTCGGCCCCTGCAGCAGCAGCACATCGCCATCTCTCAACTGAACCCGGCCGAGGCGCTCACGCAGCACCTCATTGCCACGGCGCAGGGCCAGCACCGTGACGTTGTAACGCTGGCGGAAGCGCAGATCCCGCAGGCAGTCGCCCGCGAGCGTTGATCCCGATGGCAGCAGCACTTCCACCATGCGCTGATTGTTCTGCTGGTCGGGCCTGATCGGCTCCTCGGAGGTGGGAGCGAGCACAACGGTGTGGTCCTGTTGGAGACGCAGCAGGTCTTCGCGGTTGCAACGCAGCAACAGGCGATCGCCGAGCACCAGGGTGCGGTCGGCCAGGGGAGGCAGAAAGCGCTCACTGCCGCGATGCAACTCGAGCACGTCAACATCGAAGCGGCGCTGCAGGCGGCTGGCATGCAGCGACTGCCCGATCAACTCGGAGCCTGAGGGAATCTCCACTTCGGTGAGATAGCCGCTGCTGGAGAGGGAGGCGATCAGATCGTCATCGTCGGTGCCGCGATCGGGCAGGAATCGATCCGCGAGCAACAGCATCACGGCGCCACCGATCGCCCAGACGCCAATGCCGATGGGGGTGAAGCTGAACAGCCCGAAGGCCCCATAGCCAAGCTTGCTGCTCACCTCGCTGGCCAACAGGTTCACCGAGCTGCCAAGCAAGGTCATCGTGCCGCCGAGCACGGTGGCAAACGACAACGGCAGCAGCACCTTCGACGGCGAGATGCGGCGGCGCTGGCACCAGCCCTCAATCACGGGCAGCAGGCTGGCCACGATCGGAGTGTTGGGCACGAAGGCCGACACCGGACCCACGGCGGCCACCATCACGGCGATCATCCGCTTGGGGCTGCGCACGGCATCCGAGCCGATCATGGCCCGCAGGCGATCGAGGCCGCCGCTGCGGAACAGCGCCGCGGAAATGGCGAACAGACCCATCAGGGTGACCAGAGCCGGACTGCCGAAACCCTCGACGGCCTCGGACGGCTTCAGCACGCCGGTGACCATCAACAGGGCCGCGGCCAGGAGACCGGTGAGCTCAGGCGCTAACCAGCCGCCGATGAACAACACGATCGCGCCCGCCAACACCAGCAAGGTGATCAAGGCACCGGGCTGAAGCACGGCAGAGAGGAGATCAGCCACAAGCAGCGATCAGATCGCCACAACATACAACGGTGCACAGATCGGATTTACACGATGAAGTGCATCAGCAGCTCTCAAGCAAGATCGCGCCAATTGCGTGCATTCCCCGCAAAGCAACCGTTGTTTCCCGCCTGCCCTTCCACCCCCTGAACTCTGTTGCAGCTCAGCGCCAAGCCAGCGGAATCGACTCCGCAGGGAAGCAAGCTCACTGCAGCTGCCCTACCCAATGGCTCGCCTTCTGCGCTATGTGCGTTTCCCGCTGATCTGCTGTCTGATCGGCCTCATCGCGGTGGCCGTGAGCCATGGCGGCTTCAGCCCAGCAGGCATTCAGGCCACCTGGATCACGCTCGTGTTACTGGCTTTGGAGATCAGCCTCTCGTTTGACAACGCCGTGGTGAATGCGCGGGTGCTGGAACAGCTCACCCCAGGCCAACAACGGTTTTTTCTGAGCTGGGGGCTTGTAATCCCGGTCTTCGGCGTGCGCTTTCTAGGGCCGCTGTTGCTGGTGAGCCTGGCGGGGGGTATCGGTCTGGGAGAAGCGCTGGATACAGCCCTGCACCATCCCGACCGCTACCACGAACTTTTGGAGCTGGCCGAGCCCCGGATCCTCGCCTTCGGCGGCATGTTTCTGCTGATGGTGTTCCTGCGCTACTTCCTCGATGAGGCCAAAACCCTGCACTGGGTGGAGGTGCTGGAGCACCGGCTCAGCCGCGCCGGCAAGGTGCCCTCGCTGGAAGTGGCCCTGGCCCTCATCGTTCTGATGCTGGTGTCGTTCGCGCTGCCAGCCAGCCTGCGCAGCGATGTGCTGTTCGCCGGGTTGATCGGGCTGGTGTTGCAGATCCTGAGCACCTCCCTGGCCGACTTCTTCGGTGGCGAGGAGGCGGCCGTGGGGCGCATGGCGGCCCAGAGCGGCTTTGCCAGCCTCATCTACCTGGAGCTCCTGGATGCCTCCTTCAGCCTCGATGGCACGATTGGCGCCTTCGCGATCACCTCGGATCTCGGCCTGATCCTCACGGGCTTGGGCTTGGGTGCCCTGTTCATCCGCTCCCTCACCGTGATGCTCAGCCGCGAGCAAGCACTCGACAACCTGATCTACCTCGAGCACGGCGCCCACTACGCCATCGGCGCTTTGGGGCTGCTGATGCTCTCTGGCGTTGTGATCGGCCGCTGGGGGTGGCACGTTCCCGAATGGTTGAGCGGCCTAATCGGCGTAGTGCTGCTGCTACTGGCCCTGGGCGATTCGCTGCGGCACAAGCGCCGCCGTGATCAGGCAGCCGAAAGCAGCGTCATGTGATGGAGACCCTCCACACCCTGCCAAGCCAGATACACACCCAGCAGCAGCGCAAACACGCCCACCAGCCATTCAGCCCGGTGCACCAGCCAGTCGTTGATGGCTACGAGGGGCTGGCGTAGGGCTTCGCCGTTCACGATCCAGAGCAACGGCGGCAGCAGCAGCAACGAGGCAGTCACCGCCACAAACACGGCACCCACCTCCAGATCACCGCGCAGGGTGGTGTGGTTGGTGAGCAGCATGCCGCCCTCTTTCACGTAAAACACCAGATTTTCTGGGCTCACCAAAGCGCAGCCGGCCCCCAGACCCAGCAGGGGCAAGCTGCCCATCTCGGGCAGGCTCGTCATCAGCTGCATCGCCCAGTTCTCCTCACCGATCGCCACAGCAGGGGTGAGCTGAAACAGGCCAAGCCCCACCAGCGCACCCGCACCGATCAGATCGATCAACACCTGGCCGCGGGTGCCCAGGTGCATCGCCCAGCTCAGCCGCCCACCGATCAGCACCACAGCGCCAAGCGCACCACCATTGGCCAGCACCCACCCCGTGAGGAAGGTGCCGCAGCGCCGCAGCGGTTGGGTGCCGAGCAGGAGCAGCGCCACCAGGGCGATGTTGAGGGGGCTGAAGGAGATGCCCAAGCCGAAGGCGAGGGTTTGGGTGAGCCAGTGAAACGGCAGCATCAGGTGGTGAGAGCGGCTCAGCTTCGGCCCATGTTCAGAGATCGAAGCCCACGGTTGTGACCATGAGGTGCCCCAGACCTCAAGGGCCGCGCTACAGCAGCGCTAGGCGGGCAACGGCTGATCCACCTGCAGAGACCTGCACCGAGCGCAACGGCGAAGCGGCATGAGTGGGCGGTTGCAGATTTGAAACCAAAAACCGCTGCGCTTTTCAACCTCCCTAGCGTCGTTTCATCTCAGCGCATGGGTGCGTGTTCAACGCTTTGTTGCCGCTCGGGCCGATGAACCGGCGTGGTTTCACGATGGCCAGCAGCCTGCTGGTTG
>JBIIDQ010000231.1:0-3499 GCA_044238295.1 Vulcanococcus sp. | reverse complement strand
CCGCGATCGCTTGCGCTGCAGTCGTCCCCTGGCTCTACTTCTCAGCCTGTTTGGGCTCGTGGTGCTGCTGGCCGTGGCCCTGGCCGCCGTTGTGCCTCCGTTTGTGCAGCAATTCGAGCAGCTGCTGGTGCAGCTGCCGGCGGCGGCCACGAAAGCCCTCACGCTGTTGCGTCAGGGCATGGATCAAAGCAGCCAGATGCTTTACGGCAAAGAGGCGCTCAACTGGTTGCGCCAGAGCTGGGGGGCCTCCAGCAGCGGGGGAGAAGCTGTCGGCCAGAGCCTGCAGGGATTGCTTGGGTTGGCCGGCAATCTCGGCAGCGGCCTGATCCAGTTGCTCTTTGTGGTGGCCGTGGCGCTAATGATCGCCGTGCAACCCATCGCCTACCGCGAAGTGGCCGTGCTGTTAGTGCCGTCGTTCTACAGGCGGCGAGCGCGCGAGGTGCTGCTGCACTGCGGAGCAGCGCTGAGCAGCTGGATGGGAGGGGTGCTGATCAGCTCCCTCTGCGTGGCTGTGCTGGCGGGCATCGGCCTCTCGCTGCTTGGGGTGAAGCTGGTGGTGGCCAACGCCCTGCTGGCGGGAATGCTCAACATCATTCCCAACGTTGGGCCCACACTGAGCACCATTTTTCCGATGTCGGTGGCGCTGCTGGTTTCACCATGGAAGGCCCTGGCTGTGCTGGGGCTGTATGTGGTGGTGCAGCACCTCGAGAGCTATGTGATCACCCCCTCGGTGATGCATCACCAGGTGAAATTGCTACCCGGTCTGACGCTGACGGCGCAATTTGTGTTCACCGTGCTGTTTGGCCCACTCGGCCTGCTGCTGGCTCTGCCCCTGGCGGTGTGCCTCCAGGTGGTGATTCGTGAGGTCTTGATTCACGATGTCCTCGATCCTTGGCGGCGCCAGCGGGTCACGTGATGAACGTGCGCGGACTCATCGGACTGCTGGGCCTGGTGGTGCTGGGGCTGCTGGCCTGGGAGTTGCGCTGGGTGCTGTTAGTGCTGTTCGGTGCCGTGGTGCTGGCGGTGGCGCTCGATGTGCCGGCGAGTTGGCTGCGGCGACTGCTGCCCCTGAATCGGCCTCAGGCGCTGGTGGTGGTGGTGGCGCTGTTGGTGATCGGCGGCTGGAAGCTCGCTGAGCTGCTGGTGCCTGAACTGCTGGAGCAGGTGCAGCAGTTCACCCAGCTGGTTCCTGCTCTGATCAACCGCCTTAGCGACCTGTTGGGGGGTGTAGCGATGCTCGAGAGCCTCGAGGGAAGGCTGGCGGCCTTTGCCACCTTCGACAAACTTCAACCGCTTGGCGGTCAATTGTTGGGTTTCGCCGGAGGTGCAGCGGCGAGCACGATTCAACTGCTGCTGATGGTGCTGCTGGCGTTGCTGCTGGTGCTTGATCCCCGCAGCCACCAGCGCCTGCTTCTCGCGGCCACACCAGCCCACTACCGCCCCCTTGCAGGCACGTTGCTCAGTGATTGCCGTCAGGCCCTCGGCGGCTGGCTAGCCGGCATGACCATCTCGGCTACTGCAGTGTTTCTGCTCACTTGGGCCGGTCTCGCGGCCCTGAAGGTGCCCCTTGCGCTGCTCAGCGGCCTGGTGTGCGGTCTGCTCACCTTCGTGCCCACAATCGGGCCCACGGTGGCCAGCCTCCTACCCCTTGCTGTGGCCTTGCTGGTGTCTCCCAACCTGGCGCTTCAGGTGCTGATCCTGAGGCTGGTTCTGCAGAACGGTGAAGCGTTCCTGCTCACCCCTTTGCTGCTGAGTCGCACCGTGAATCTTCTTCCCACAGTGGCCTTAATGGCGCAGCTCAGCCTTGGAGCGCTGCTCGGTCTGCCGGGCGTACTGCTTGCACTGCCGCTGGTGGTGGTGCTGCAGGTGCTATCGCAGCGCGTCCTGGTGGAGCAGATCATGGACCGCTGGCTCTGATCGCCAATTAGCGCGAGCGTTGAACCATCCAGGGTGTGAACAGCAGTACGGCGATGGCGAGCGGATGGTGGCGTGGAATTTCCACCAAGCTCGCGAACGTGAAGTGATCGACCAACAGCTGCAACTCAGCCCTCAGATCAAGCAGCGCCAGCACGGCCAGAAGGATGGGAACCAGCGGCAGCCGCCTTGGGCGCCGACCGCCTGGGTCGCTCATCGCCGAGCCAGCAGGGGCAACAGGGTCGGAGCAATACCAATACTCGACCAGCTGCCAACCGCGATTCCCACGGTGAGGGCCACGGCAAACCAGAACAGCGTGCTGCCGCCAAAGAAAATCAAGGCCACCAAAGGCAGCAGCGTGGTGAGAGAGGTGTAGAGAGATCGCGTGAGCGTGGCGTCAACCGCCACATCCACCTGCTCGCTTAGGGGCAACTCGCGCAGCACAGTCTTTTGCTCCCGGATCCTGTCGAACACCACCACCGTGTCGGTCACGGAATAACCAGCCACCGTGATCAACGACACCGCAAAGAGGGAATCCACCTCAATGCCAGCCAGGATTCCGAGCCAGGCGAACACCCCGCAGGTGATCAGCACATCGTGTGCCAAACAGAGCAGGGCCAAAGCGGCGAACAACCGGTCGTAGCGAAAGCTGATGTAAACAGCGATGGCCGCAAAGCTCACCAGCAGCGAGATCAGGCTCCCCTTCAGCAACTGATCGCCGAGGGTTGGACCAATGGTGTTCACCGAGGTGGCCGCTGGATTGAGGGCCCCAACGGTCTGCTGAACGGCCTCAACCACTGCACTGGCCTGCTCAGGATTGAGATCGGGCAGGCGCAACATCAGCGAACGGCCCTGATCCAACACCTGCACACCAGCAGCACTGAGGTTGGGTGGGCTCTGCCCGTCGCCCTCCGGCAGGCTCAGCTTCGTCAGGGCAGCGGAAATCTCAGCAGAGGTGAGGCTCGAGCAAGCCTCACCGCACTGGCGCTCCAGTTGAATCTGGGTGCCGCCGGTGAAATCCAGGCCCGGCCGCAGCGGTGCCCTGATGCTGGGATTCAGCCAGCACAGGACCAGTCCCAGAACACTGAGCAAACAGGCCAGGCCAGATCCCCACCAGGCCAGGTGGCGATAGCGGCTGATGCGAAAGCGAGGTGATGGAACGGTTGAGGTGGACATCAGGCGGCGCTGGTGGGGAGCTGATCAGCAGGCAGGAAGTAAGCGGTGCGCCGCAGGCCGGGATAACTCGTTGCCAAGCGCAAGATCGTGCGGGTGCAGGTGAGCGCCGTGAACAGGCTGAGGACCAGACCGATCGCCAAAGTGACAGCAAAACCCTTCACCAGGCCCGTGCCGAGGGCAAACAGGGCGGCGCAACTGATCAGACCCGTGACGTGGCCATCAACGATCGAGGACAGGGCAAGTGAAAAGCCCGTATCCAGGGAACGAATCAAGGTATTGCCGCTGCGCAGCTCCTCCTTCACCCGCTCAAAGATCAGCACGTTGGCGTCCACAGCCATACCCACCGAGAGGATGAAACCAGCGATGCCTGGAAGGGTGAGGGTGACTGGAATCAATGCGTAGATCGCCA